>CAIUKX010000607.1 GCA_903899795.1 uncultured Flavobacteriales bacterium | reverse complement strand
TATTGAATTCTTTTGCTATATTTATGTAAAAGTTCATTTATGAGGGCCTGCATATTACTTTTTATAATTTTTAGTAGTATTCATTACAATGCTAGTAGTCAGGTTTATAATAAATCAGATAGCACCTATTATTCAGACTCATCTTTCTCACAACCCTATCTTGGCGAATCAATAATCACCTATGAAAATGGGAAAATCAAGAGTAAACAGCAATTCGTTAACGGTAAAGCTCATGGGGAATTTACATCCTATTATGAGAATGGACAAATTAACTCAAAAAGTCATTATGTTAACGGTGTCGAACAAGGTGAGTGTACGCTTTATTTTGAGGATGGAAAAACATTATATACGATCAATTTAGAACAAGGGGAATTACAAGGTCCTTATTTCCTTTATTTTGGAAATGGTGTTGTCTATCAAAAAGGAACCTACTTAGATGGAGCCAACCATGGTGAATGGTTTGAATACTATGAATCCGGTATTTTACGGTATAAAATGAATTATGTACAAGGAATTCAGGACGGAGAAAGTTTATCGTATTACAAAAACGGAAAAATACAAACCAAAAGTAATTTCAAAAATGGTCGTTTATGTGGTGATTATTTTGCCTACAATGAACAAGGACAATTGGTGAACCAACTTCACTACAATGAAGAAGGAGATCCTGATGGAGAAGAAATCTGGTATTTTCCAAATGGTAACGTTGCGAAAAAGAAAAACTATATCGACGGAAGGTTACAAGGAGAGGAAATTTGCTATTTTGAGAATGGAAACATCAAGTACAAACGTACATTTGAAGATGGTAAGTTAGAAGGTAAATCTATCTATTATCATGAAAACGGAAAGGTTGAGTGCAAAGAAACTTACGTTTCAGGAGTAGAGAAAGGAAAATAGATTTTACTTTATTACTTCTAAATATTTATACTTATTTACTTTTTTGCCATTTTGATCAATAGCTGTCAAGTAGTATAAATAATGACCAGGCTCAACTGTTTCGCCTTTTAGGTTTTGACCGTCCCATTTAAAATCAGGATCATTTGATCTAAAAATAACATTGTTTCTCGCGTCCATTATTACGATGGAAAAATCTTTTAGACCTTTGGATTGTATGGAGAAGACATCATCAACACCATCGTTATTCAAGGTTATAACATTCTGAAGATTTGCATCGTTTATAGCTTCTTCAACTGTTGATTTTTCCGGATCTGGTGTTGGGCTATTTGTACCAGCCGATGTTTGTGTATCAACTTGTTTAGATTCAGCTGGAGTTATTTTCGTATTATTATTATTTTCTAAGTTCGTTTCTACCATCGATTCTACCGGAACCACCGATTTTACAGTTCCAATGATTTCATTCAAATCATTATTCACTTCATGAGTGGCATCAACATTACTTGAAGTCGTTGGTAAAATGAAATTACCTGGTGTCGGATTGGGATTATTAGGTTGGTCACTTACTCTAATTTGATTCAAACCTTGAGTTTTTACCGTTTCTTCTTTTAAAGATTCGCTTTTAGAACTTACAATTTGTGAATTATTTACAGAAGAATTATTTTTAGTATCTTCTTTCGTATCAAAAGATGAATAAATGAAATAGCCACCTAAAATTGAAGCTGCAGTAATAGAACTCCCGATAATGAGTTTAGACAATAAAGATGTTCCAGCCACAGCACTTGTTGTTGCTGTAGTCGCTATTTTTGAAGAAATGGAAGACCAAAGTTCAGGACGAACCTGAGCTTCGTAGTTTCCTAATTTCTCAGAAAATAAATCCTTTAATATGTCTTTATCGCTCATGACCTATTAATTCAAGTTTTGCTCTCAGAAAAGCTTTTGCTCTCAAATATTGTGATTTTGAGGTGCTTTCACTTATTCCCAATGTTGTTGATATTTCACTGTGACTGTATCCTTCTATTGCAAACATGTTAAAAACAACTCTATAACCGTCCGGCAGAGTGCTGATCAACTTTAATAAATCTTCGGCATTCATGTTTTCAAAAATGAAATCATTTTGTCCGATTTGATAATCTATTAAATCAATGGAAACGTCATTAGAAAATTTAGTGTTTTTACGAATTGTATCAAGAGCAGTATTCATCATAATTCTTCGAATCCAACCCTCTAAAGAACCTTCATTTGAAAAATCTTTTAGCTTGGAAAAAACCTTAACAAACCCCTCTTGTAATACATCCTCCGCTTCTTCTACATTTTTAAAATAACGCAGACAAACACCAAACATCTTTTGCGAAAACTTGTCAAACAACAATCGTTGTGCCTTAGTGTTACCTTTCAAACATTCTTTTACCAATGTAACATCATCCATAACATACACAACATGATTAAGACGCAAATATTGTTAATAAAGTTGCACGTTGATAAAAACCCGTAAAAATTTTTTATTTTCGCCGGATCAAACGATACAATTAATGAAATTACTTCGAATATACATACTCTTATTTAGTTTATCATTATTTGGAGTTAATTCAACATTAGGACAAAAAGGACTGAATATTAAATCGGGAGACTGGAGTGCCTATTTGTTACTCAATAAAACAGATAAACTGCCTTTTAAATTATCCTTTAATAAGTCTCATTTTACGATCCATAATGCCGATGAAATAATAAAATTATCAGACTATAGAATTCATCAAGATACCGTTATTGTTGATTTTCCTACCTTTAATTCTTCTTTGCATTTCTGCATAAAAAACAAAAAGAAGTTAGTTGGTTATTGGATAAATTACAACAAAGGAAATAATTACAAAGTGCCTTTTGATGCAACGTATGGTTATGTTTCTAGGTTTGAGTCAATCAATAACGATGTCCCAAAAAATGTAAACGGAAACTGGAAAGTTGCATTTGATTACACATCTGACAAACCGGAAATGTCTTTGGGTATTTTTAAACAATCGGATCGGATTCTCTCGGGTACTTTTCTGACTGAAACTGGAGATTACAGATATCTGGAGGGAAATCAATACGGTAATTCCCTTTACCTTTCTTGTTTTGATGGTTCACATGCTTTTCTTTTCGTTGCCAACAGTAAAAACGATACATTAATTGGCCGTTTTTTAAGTGGGAATCATTGGGAGGGAAATTGGATGGGTACAAAAGACAATACTTTTAAATTAAAAGATCCAGATTCACTGACTACATTGATAAAAAGTGATTTATTTACTTTTACATTAAAAGATCTACAAGGGAATTCTTTTACTTTTCCCAACAGTACTTATAAAAACAAAGTTGTCATTATACAAATCATGGGAACCTGGTGTCCGAACTGCATGGATGAAACACGTTTCTACAAAGAATTATATTCCAAATATCACGCACAAGGATTAGAAATTATTTCAATAGGCTATGAAGTAGGTGATACTTTTGAAGAATATTCCAAGAAAATAAGCCTGCTCCAAAAGAGATTAAATCTTGATTTTACATTCCTAGTTGGTGGTTCCGCTAAAAAAAGTTTAGCATCTGAGCAATTCTCCATGTTAAATGAGGTGATTTCTTTCCCAACCTCTATTTTTATTGGAAAAGATGGAAATGTGAAACGAGTCCACACCGGTTTTAATGGACCTGGAACAGGTTCCTATTACACTGAATACGTTGAAAAAACAAACCGACTGATTGAAGAATTATTGAAACAATAATCTTTATTAACAATTAAGCGCAACCTATTTTATTTACCCTGTTTTGGTGTCGTCCGCCTTCAAATTCTGTGTTAAAAAACGTGTCTATTATTTCTTTTGCCAACGCTTCAGATATAAATCTTGCCGGTAGCACTACAATGTTGGCATTATTATGAAGTCTAGCTAATTCCGCTATTTCCGGCATCCAGCACAAAGCAGCTCGTATTCCCTGGTGCTTGTTCGCCGTCATGTTAATACCATTACCAGAACCACAAATCAAAATACCCTTAATTTCAGGATTACTTTCAACCATTGATGCTACAGGATGTGCAAAATCGGGATAATCAACACTTTCATTTGAAAAACATCCAAAATCCTTCAATTCAAATTCTTTATCAGATAAATATTTAATTAAAGTTTCTTTCAACTCAAATCCTGCATGATCTGCTCCTATTGGAATTACTGTTTTCGACATATTTCAATTTTTTTGTAAAGTTACCAGATTGTCATTTATACCTGACTAAAAATTCTACAGCGTTATTCACAATTCAATGAATGTTTAAACATATTGAATAAATCGTTTCTAATCACCTGTTGTATATCAATCGTTTGAAATTATATTTTTACACATTATTTACTTTTTAAATGTTTATAACTGTGAATAAATAGTAATAGAAATAATTACAACAAAAATAATAGTATAAAGGTAAATATTGAAGCTATCATAACTTAAAGTTCAATGTGTTAGATTTTCTCTCTCTTTATTAT
>CAIUKX010000606.1 GCA_903899795.1 uncultured Flavobacteriales bacterium | reverse complement strand
TTGAATGCTTTGCCTTCTATTATCTCGTCCATACTTTAATTTTTCCGTGAAATTAATTGATTTTCCCGTTATATTTTTCTTATCGCTTCTAAAAAATTTCGTACAGCAACCTTATAAGCTGCTGTTCTTTCATTGACAGTCAAATTAGCGAGTGTCTTGAGTTCCTCTTTCAATTCAGGGTATTGCTTCACATATTCAATCAAGCAATACAAGCTATGCACCTGCAAAGCAACTTTGTTTTCATTGGATTTTACGAAATCGACAAAACGCAGCAGTAACTCACCTTCTCGGTAATCTGTTTTCCCCATCAATTGGACTACACTGCAACAATTACGAAGCACAGACTGATTTTTACTTTTCAGGAGAACATCTGACAATTGATTTTGATACGGTTTTACCAAAGACGGATTTGCTTTTTGAATATGTATCAACAGCCAGGAAGCATATTCAGGATATGGATATTTTTCTTCATTGACTATAATTGACACCAAGTCTTTTATTTCCTTCTGATTTTGAAGAAAATAATCAATGTAAAAAGTCTTGTTTCCAGACGTTCTAAAATCGGTTAACAGTTCATGAATCTCCATCTCTATACAACTAAAAAAAGCAACCTTTTCAGATTGCTTTTATATCGTGGAAACGTTGCATTGCAACGTCTTTACGCTGTTACTCCCATTACTTCTGCCATTTTTGAACCGATGTGTGCTGGAGAATCCACTACGTGAATTCCACATTCTCTCATGATTCGTTTTTTAGCTTCAGCTGTATCATCATCACCGCCTACAATCGCACCAGCGTGCCCCATTGTACGTCCTTTCGGCGCAGTTTCACCTGCGATGAATCCAACCACTGGTTTTGTTCCATTTTCTTTAATCCATCTTGCAGCAATTGCTTCAAGGTTACCTCCGATTTCACCAATCATGATGATTCCTTCAGTTTCCGGATCATTCATCAACAATTCAACAGCCTCGCGTGTTGTGGTTCCAATAATTGGATCTCCACCGATTCCGATTGCAGTTGTAATTCCTAATCCAGCTTTCGCCAATTGATCTGCTGCTTCATATGTTAATGTTCCTGATTTAGAAACCAAACCAATTTTTCCTTTTTTGAAAACAAAACCTGGCATAATTCCAACTTTCGCCTCACCTGGAGTGATAATACCCGGACAGTTTGGACCGATTAAACGGCAATCAAAAGCTTTCAAATATTCTTTTGCTTTCACCATATCAGCAACCGGAATCCCTTCCGTGATACAAATAATTACTTTGATTCCAGCATTCGCTGCTTCCATAATTGCATCCGCTGCAAATGCAGGTGGAACAAAGATGATGGAAACATTAGCTCCCGCTTTATCTAATGCGTCAGCCACTGTATTAAAAACAGGACGGTCAAGATGTAATGTTCCACCTTTTCCAGGAGTTACACCACCTACCACATTTGTTCCATATTCGATCATTTGACCAGCGTGAAAAGTTCCTTCACTTCCGGTAAAACCTTGAACGACAACTTTTGAATCTTTGTTTACAAGTACACTCATGTTTACAATTTTAGCCCTGAAAAATCTCAGGAAAATTTTACGTGTCCAAAGTTAGTTTTTTGATTCGGTATTGGCAAACGAAACGTAAAAGATTTTTCGAAATGAATATCGTAAATTATCTCTGTGTATATGATCTTCGAATTATTCTACTGAATATTTTCAGTTTACTGTTTTTTTTGAATAAAGTGTAACTCGAATTTATTTTTTCCAATTCCCCAAATTGGTGGACAAAGTCAGTACATTA
>CAIUKX010000605.1 GCA_903899795.1 uncultured Flavobacteriales bacterium | reverse complement strand
ATAACATATAAATAATCCACAATAGGGATAGGTGCGTTGAATTTTAATGGATTTGGATTCTCCATCAAGTACAGCCAGTAGTGCATGAACGATTTGCATCGGTTTTCAGGATAAGCATCTTCAAATTTAAATTCTTCGATTACACCTGTCGGTTGTAAATTCAAATGCGTAAAGAGCGGAAGGTCATTTTCTCGGGATTGAAGAATTGTTGAATAATGAATCGTGTAACTATGTTTACTTTCATCAGGACGGATGTTCTGATAGATGATATCAGCTTCCAAAGAAAGTGTTCCGTTTTCCAATGCTTTAATCTCCGTTTTTTGAACGTGATGAGCGTTTAACCAGCCAGTGTAGACCGCCAGGCGCTCTTCCAAACCGTCAATTCCTTTGGTTGTTCCCGCTTGGGAACTGATCTCAACATCGGAACTTAGAATGTCCTTTTGATTCGCGATCCGTTCAGGAGTAAAAGGTACTTCATAAACCTGGTACCAGCGGTAGTATTGCGCTAAAACCAGATGACTTTGTTGTTCGTTATAGAAAATATTTTGCATGATATATTGCTTTGTCAGTTATCCATTTCATTCTTTTACAACTTATCAATTTCCCACAAAGCCATGGATTTGTCACGGTATTCACCATTACTTTCTTTACAGTTTTCATTGATAAGAAGTAGCGGTTCTGTAAAGTTAAAAGGCTTTTTTTGTAGGTTGATAGGGCGCCAGTCACCTGTCACGATGTCGTAATTTTTTTTGCGATTGGTAAAAGTGGTCGTCAGCAAATACTTTGATCCCGAAGCTTTCATATTTTGGATGGCTTTAGCGATGTCATCGAAAGAAAGATGAACCAGGCAATCTCTGACAAGAATGAGTTCGCTTTTCGGAAGTGGATCGGCAATCAAATTGAGAACTTCGAATTTCAGATTTTCTCTTTCTTTGAAAAGGTCAATATTGGTTGTAATCAGTTCTTGAACAATGTCGGCTCCGATGTAATTGATGCCAGTTAAATCCACGCGCTGCATCCAGTTGAAATCTCCGCAAGGTAAGTCCAATACAGAAGTGATCTTAAAATCTTTCAGTAATTTTTCAAGGTCGTGAATAAGTGTTTCCGTTTGTTCTATGACAGAACCTTTACCCGAGATACTTTCCGAACTTCTCCAGTGATTGTTTTGATAGATATCCGTAAAGACTTCGTGGGTATTCATACTGCGGAATTTCACAACATTCGGATGCCTCTTTCCATACCATCGTAAGATCGGTTGCGGAATAAATTTTTTAATGAACTTCTTCATGCCACGAATCTAATCAATTATTTGCTTTTTTTTCAAGGCTTACCTTGGTAGTTTATTTCGACTAAATAAGCTAGGTTGGTGTCATCGGTTTTAATAGTTACATGGGACAGATCGTACCCACTGTTTTTTAGGAGAGATGTGATTTCAGAATCGCTTCTTTCTATTAAAATCCAATCAGATAAATACTCCATGTAAATCCTAAATGGATTTTGCTTTTTGATATTGGTAAAGAAAATTGTCGCTCCGTTATTCATATTTTCTTTTAAAGATGAAAGGATATTGAAAATTGCTTTGTCGTCTATATAGTCAAAGACACCACCAATAAGGATCAAGTCGTAGTTGTCGTTAATTAGCGTACTTATTTTGTAAATATTGCCTTGAATAATTTTAATATGCTCTTTTATCTGTTCTAGCGATGCAAGTGAATAATCAAGTGCATCCCTATCGAAATCAATAAGCGTTATTTCTGCATTACTTTTTAATATGTTGTTGATGTTTAGCTTTACATCTTCTGATGTCCCGCAACCAATGGATAGTATTCGCGAATTAGGATTTATTGCCAATGCATTTGAAATTAATTCGGATTGACATTTTACTTTATTGATGTGTTGTGAGCAGATAGGTGAGGATAAAAAAAAGTTTTCGATTGTGTGACCAAATGTATTCGGAATAGCTTTGTTTTCTTGAGCAATGATATGCTGTATTGTCTCAAAATCTCCTTGATACCCCTTCGGCCATTTTTGTGCCCGATGAACTAGTGGAGAATCACTTGCTAAGAGCCTGGTTTTTGGGATACGATTGATTATTTCATCTCTTGTATGATCTCTTTCTAATACTTCAATTGTGTTTTTAAATTCTTGAAAAAAAGAGAGAATTGCTTCGCTATCATGAGGAGCTATTAAATTTATTTTTTCTTCCAGCTTTTCTATTTCCATGTTGTTTGAACTTTTAAGTTTCTACTAAAGTCGAGTCGTATTAAAATTAAAATCAGTCAATAAAATAAACCGATGTTAGGTGTTCTTTGTTTTTCTTTTGTTACTTTTTTTTGCAATATTTTTGAGTCAAAGTTCTTCAAACCTGTTTCCGGGCATTACTATTTTGAATTGATTAAATCAAAATAGGAGTCCTAAAATTTATTTTGTTAGTATTACTTTATAAAATCTCTTGCATTTATTATTGCTAGCAGTTACTGTGTACACACCTGTGGGTAGTTTATTTATGTCAATTGTTAAGTTACTTTCAGTCTCTTTTGTATAAACAAGTTCGCCCAATGAATTGTAAATATTAATGCTTGTTTTATCAGTAATATTTGTAATCATTAATTGGTCAGAAGCAGGATTTGGTGAGATCAATAAATCAGTTGCCATCTCAATGGAACTTATTCCGGAAATACAGGGTTGATTGACGAACGTAGTTGTATCTGAACTGATACCATTGGCGATTATTGCAAGTGAATACGAACCATAGGGGAGTCCGACCGGGAGTGTGAACAGGGTAGTGTCAGGGGCAGCTCCTCTTTGTAGTCCGGTGCTGTTCCAGTTGAAGGTACGTCCATAATAAACATTGGTTCCGTTCGTGAGGCGTACAATAGGATAATTGCTTGCCATTTGCCAATCATCACCATATCCGGCTCCTTCAGAAATTCCATTGAACAATGTTCCAGTTATTTGAACCGTATCACAATTTAAATTTTCAAAATTACTAATGGTTGGTTTTCCAATTGCGAGCGGAGTTCCTGCAGGAGTATATACATAGCACTGTGAAGAATTTTGTGTGGAGAATAGTACATTTCCATCAGGTAGATCAAGCATATTGGTCATATAACACGGGACATTCAGCGAGTCGTCTCCTGTCGGGGCTGAGATCAGTGTAAATGAATTGGAAAGATAATCGAATTCAAAAAACTTAGTTGGTGCAAGAAATGCGCCTGATAAAGATAATGAAGTGTTTTTTGGAGATGCGGCACACAGTATTTTCCCATTTACCATCATGGCCACAGGCGCGTCTACGGTTCCATAACCGTTTGGAATATCCGGGCCTGATGACCATGTGCCGGGACTTGTATTTCCTGACGGAGTGTAGTAAGCTGTATGCCCAGTTGAACCTAAAAAAAAGGCTCTTCCGTCAGGTAACAAAAATCCTGCGCCCATTTCAAACCAATATGGATCGTACAACGAATCGCTCACGGTTGCGTCAGCTACCCATTGATTCAGTGAGGGAATATACCTTTCGGAACTGGTGCTGGCAAGATCCACAAATAAGATACTATTGTCAGCCAGTTTTATCCATGCTGATTCATCGTGTTGATGAAGCGTTGATGGTCCGGTTGACCACATGTTTGCGACTGGATCAAAAATTTTCGTACTGTATCCTGCACCAGATAAAACAGCAACAAGCACCTTTCCATCGGGCAAAATTTCTGAATTGGCATCACCGAAATAAGACGACTGGGCTGGTGCCATTGTCCATGTATCCGTCAAAGGATCATAAGTTTCTCCGGAAGATCCCCCCGTTCCATTTCCAGTAGTTGATTCATTTTCAATTTCACCGCCTGCAACAAATACCCTTCCGTCTTTGAGAACACGTGAAGCAAAATAAACGCGTGTATCATGCATAGGTGCTATAGTTGTCCATGTACCGTTTGCATAGCTGCCATTGATGTCTGGTGTAAGTTTAGCCCAGGTAGAAGTTGCGGTTGTATCACTTCTACAGGAATCCGTTTTAGCCATTACGGTTCCATCGGAAAGTAAAAGCATTACCATTACGCCTCCATCAACAACAGGTGTTTTATTTACTAAAGGAGTCCAGGTGCCTTGGGCAGATATATTTTCGAAGAACAGACCTGCAATAATTAATAAGAGGAATGATATGAATTTTTTCATTTAGTTTCGTGTGTTAATCTTTTCCATAGATTCATCTTGAATATCCAGATGATTTATAAGTGAATTTCTTTGACAAGATAAATATAATTTTTCGCACCTATCCCTATT
>CAIUKX010000604.1 GCA_903899795.1 uncultured Flavobacteriales bacterium | reverse complement strand
ATCTTATTTTCAGTATCTTTTCTGTATAGAGAAAATTGATTTTTGGCAAAGAAATCATATCTTTCCAAATTAATTTAATATAAACAGGCTAATAATGGAACGGTTCATCAATTTGCTAATTATCGACGATGATGAAAAAACTCAAAAAGGCTTAAAAGAAATCTTAAGCGGTGGAGGAAATAACATACTTGTTGTCAATACCATAACTGAGGCTTTACCCGTTCTAAGCAAAAAAGAAATCGGTATTCTTTTAATCGATGTGGATTCACCTTCTTTTGATGGTTTTGAAATTTTCAAAGCAATTAAAGAAATCAGCGTCATCAAAAACATCTATATCCTGGTTATAACAACCAATTCCTATTCCGGAATTAAAATGGTAAAGGGATTAAATGAAGGTGCGATCGACTATATAACTAAACCTTTCAATCCCAATCTTATTCTGGCAAAAATAGAAGTTTATAAAGCTTTATTTTATAAAGATCAGCGGATCAATCAATTATTAAACAATATTTTTCCGGTGACCGTATTGGAAGATTTGAACCGCTACGGTAAATTTTCTCCTAAAAGGGTTGAAAACGGAGTTGTCCTTTTTACCGATTTTGTAAGTTTTTCTCAAAAAGCGAGTAAGATCAAACCTCTTCAATTATTGAAAAAGCTGGAGATGTACTTCACGCAATTTGATGAGATCATTGGTCGCTATAAACTGGAAAAAATCAAAACGATTGGTGATTCCTACATGGTTTTGGGAGGTGTTACCGAAGATAATTCCGAACCTGCTGTTCGTGCCTGTTTAGCAGCCTTGGAAATTCGAGATTTCATCATTAATGAGAAAAATGTGGCTCAAGCCATGAAGACCGATTATTGGGAAATCCGTATCGGAATACACATGGGACCACTTGTAGCCGGAATCATCGGAACAAAAAAATTCAGTTTTGATGTTTGGGGAGATACTGTAAATATCGCTTCTCGAGCAGAGCAAAACGCAGAACCAAATACAATTAGCCTTACCGACATTGTCACCGAAAATATTACGCAGTACTTTGATGTAATATCCAGAGGTAAAATGGAAATTAAAAAAAGAGGTGGTAGTTTGGAAATGTATTTCCTTGATAAATTAAAAGTTCAGTACAGCTTATACAATGAAGGAAAAATAGCAAGCGGTGAAATTCGATCGATTTGTCAATTGTCAAACGTGGATGCGGACCACATGCGTAAAAACATCCTCAATCGTTTGAAAGCTTCATTACCTGAAGAAATTGTTTATCATGATTTAGGACATACATTAAATGTTGAAAAAGCTGCACTGCGCCTGGCAAAATTAGAAGGTTTAGACGAAGAAGAAATCCTGCTTCTACAAACTGCGGTTCTCTATCACGATACTGGCTATATTATCAACGATGTTGATAATGAAATGTTTGCCATCAATTTAGCGAAAGCCAATCTTCCGAAATACGGTTATAACGAACAACAAATTGAGACCATTATACAGATCATTTCTGCTACACAACACAACGGCAAAAAACCCGAAACCTTATTAGAAATGATCATGTGCGATGCTGACCACGATTATTTTGGCCGGGCAGATTATTATTCAGTTTCTAAAAAATTACGTCAGGAACTCGAAAATTATGATAAAGTAATGACCGACAAAGAATGGGTAGTTTATCAATTGAATTACCTTGAAAATATCCATGAATATTATACAGAGACTGCAAAAAATATTCGACAATACGGCAAAAGTCTTCGGATTCAGGAATTGAAAAAAATCTTGAAATACGAAGAAGAAGCTTCAGCCAGATCTTTAAAATGAATCTAAAATGAAAATATATACTAAAAAAGGTGATACAGGAACCACCCAACTTATTGGTGGGACTCGTGTTTCAAAAGCATCTCTCCGAATTGAATCATATGGAACGATTGACGAATTAAATTCCTATATCGGACTCATCCGTGATCAGGAAATCAATGAGCAGTTCAAGCGACAACTGATCGAAATTCAAGATCGTTTGTTTACGATCGGTTCAAGTTTAGCTGCAGATCCTGAAAAATCAAACATGAAAATTCCTGATCTCCATGAGTCTGATGTTGAATTACTGGAAAACTGGATGGATGTAATGGATCAGGAATTACCGGAAATGAGATCTTTTGTTCTACCCGGAGGACATACGACTGTTTCATATTGCCATATAGCACGCTGTGTTTGTCGTCGTGGAGAGCGCATGATCGTTCATCTTCAAGAAGGAGAATTTGTATCTGAATTGGTCTTTAAATACATCAATCGATTGAGTGATTACCTTT
>CAIUKX010000603.1 GCA_903899795.1 uncultured Flavobacteriales bacterium | reverse complement strand
TAAAAGACTCTGTAGTGTTAAGTCTCCAACTTCATAAAAGATAATTAGGGAATCCTGAATAGATATAATCATTTAGTTAATTTGTAATTAATTGTTTTTTGAAACAACTCCTTAGGAGTTGTACATTTTTAATAACAATGTTCGACTAGTGCTTTCCGACTACAGAGTAGTCGCATATCTGGATATGTATGTAGAACGATGATAACCACACATACATATACGACTACTCTGTAGTCGTGGTTCTTGGGTTCTATTCATAATCTTACTACTATTTGACTACGCTGTAGTCAAAAAAAACAATAGATTTAACAGACAACATTGCTTATAGGGACTATGACTTGTCAAACTGAAATCGCAATCAAATCGTTTTCAAATGGTGAAATTGCCTCATAAATCGTATTCAAATGCGCATCCACTTTTCCATCCGAGCACAAGGAGAAAAAATTAATGGAACGTTCCTGCATTCCGCCATTCGGGAAGAGACGATTTTTAATTTGGTCAATTTGCTGAAGCACCTGATCGTGTTTTCCTTTTTCTGTTTTAATCAATTTTTGTTTGATCGAACTTACCTGTTTTTCCATGCGTGTCAATTCCGCTTGGATGTATGAATCCAAATTTGGATCAATTTGCTTGACTTGCTGAACCAATTTCTCTGCAAAAAGAGCGTAGTGATTATCTAGTTCTGTAAAGTCCAGTTCTTGCTCGGAATTATCCAGGACATATTTTCTTTTCAGATCATCGGTATCCTCGAAGAGTTGTGACAATTCCAATCCCGTTTTTTTCATTTTATTCTCAGAAACAGAGTCAACAATTAAAATAGAATTGCGAACCTGGATCAACGGATATGGACAATTAATCGCATCGAAAACGCCTTTCAGCTGAAGCCAGTATGCCATTTCACCGCCACCACCGAGGTAACATAAATTCGGAAGGACAAATTCCTGGTAAACCGGACGAAGCACCACATTCGGTGAAAAACGTTCAGGGTGATCGTTTAACTCGGTAATCAAATCAGCTTTGGAAACCGTTCCCTTTCCTTCGATGAAATAAACATGGTCCTGCAATTGAATCCGTGAACGGAGATTTTTATCAAGGTAAAACAGATTAATTTCCCTCGGATTGATTTGAAGTTTGATTCCTTCGTTTTGTAGTTTTTCGCTGGTTTCTGTTACTTTTAGAAAAGAAAACTGAGTCGTTAATTCTTGATGGAGTACCAGTGAAAACGATTTTTTCAAAGCAGCATCATCTCCGTCTACAATCACCAATCCATATTTTTTGAATAAATGATTTATGGCATTGAAGGTCGCCTCACCCAGATTCTTTCCATTGTAATGATTCAGGAAATCATCCACTTCATTGTCCGGATGATTGGCAAACAAGGATCTGAATTCAGCTTTCACTTCCTCAAAAGATTCCGTTGAAAATCTGCCTACAGCACCTTTTTGTTCTGTTTCCCATTTGAAGGTTTTGTTGAACAAAGCAACCGATTGCACTTCTTCAAAATCATGATCTTCGGAAGCCATCCAAAAGACCGGCACAAAATGAGAAGCAGGATATTTCTTCTTCAAATCTTCTGCTAAGCGAATGACGTGAAAAATTTTATAAATAAAGTAAATAGGCCCTGTAAAAATAGACAGCTGATGTCCCGTGGTGATTGTAAATGTATTTTCATCAGCCAGCGATTCGATGTTAGATTTCACCAGATCAGTTGTCGATACAGTAGTATATTTATTTTGTAAAACCTTCACCAGCAATTCTCGCTGAGAAGCTGAAAAATGCTTTTTCTTGAGTTCTATTTGCTGCTTGAAAGCTTCCTCGGAAAAAGGTTCATGAATATAGTCCGTTAAACCATTTTGATGATACGAAAGCCGGTTACTGATCTCCGTAAACAATCCTGTTTGCTCTCTGTTGAAATGTGCTGTTTGCATGCATCAAAAGTAATGAAAATAGATGCGAAATAGATGCGAAATAGATACAAGATTTAAAGATGCAAGACAAAAGACTTGAGGCAGGTAAATATCAATATCTATTTTTTCTAGATTTAAGAGTTTCTAAATTCGAATTGAACATCTCATTTCACAGCTCATGTATGCTTTTTAATTTGGTATTAATTTTTGTTTACGCGTTAAATAGATGATCAATAGAATGATTAATCCGAAAAATAAAACACTGATTGAAAATGAACTAAAACCAAGTCCGCCGTACTTAGGTGGTTGAGTTAACAAGTCTCCGCATGAAGCACCCAAAGGCCGTGTAAGAATATAAGCCAGCCAGAATGATAGAATGGAATTCATTTTGAACAAATAATGTGCGCCGATAACCAAACCAATTACCGAAATGAATAAAATTGCGGATAATAGATAACCCAATTTCAATTTTTCTGAAATAAGATCACCTGCAGCTGTACCTAAAGCAAATGTGAATAAAATTGCGGACCAGTAGAATAATTCCCTTTTTAGATTATAAATGGTGTGAACAGAAAGGGAATTCTCACTTCGTTTCCAGATGACAAAGGTTAAAATAAGCAAGGTACTAAATGCGATAGTTGTTGTTTCTAATGAAACACCGAAATTTTCGACTAAATCATCTGTGATTAAAGTTCCCACGATACTTATTAGTACAACAGAAGTCCAATAGAGTGCGGGTATATACTTGTTTTGTTTTATTTGAAAAAGCAGTATAATCAGTAATAATGCAGCCATTAGGAAAGAAGTATTTGTAAGCCCTAAATGCAAATTAAAAGCGAGGAAATCTGCTGCTGTCTCTCCTACAGTAGTTCCTAAAACTTTGATCGTCCAAAAAGCCAATGTCAATTCAGGTACTTTATTGAATACTTGTGTGCTGATCGTTTTCATGTTTTTTTGTTTTATAAGATGAGCGATTCTTCCAATGTTAAATTAACCGGGCTGTTTCAAAGCAATTAAAAGCAATGTCCAATTTGAAAAAAGAATTGATGATCTTCTTTCGAAATTGCATAATCAAAACGTAAAATGGTATTCACATTCCAAGCAATTCGAAGTCCCAAACCTTCGTTCACACGTAAATTGTTCACGTTTTTAGATAGAAGTGTTTTCCCTGAATCCC
>CAIUKX010000602.1 GCA_903899795.1 uncultured Flavobacteriales bacterium | reverse complement strand
GATCTTCTACCGAATGGCGACCTGATCTCAATCGCCCGGCAGCATTGATTCTCGGTGCAATAATAAAAACCACATCAGTTAGTGAAATTGGAAATTGCCTTTTTGCTATGTCGACCAATTCACGAAAAGCTAAACGAGGTTTTTGATTGAGACAAACCATCCCATGATAACACAAAACCCTGTTTTCACCGGTTATCGGAACAATATCGGCTCCAATACTTACCGCAACAAGGTCTAAGTATTCAAATAATTCTGCTTCATTCCAGTTGTTTTTCTGACAAAGACCCTGCATTAATTTAAAACCTACACCACAACCGGAAAGTTCTTTATAAGGATATGAACAATCTTCTCGTTTAGGATCTAAAACAATTCCATCAGGAAGTACTTCACCCGGGTTATGATGATCACAAATGATAAAATCTATTCCTTTTTCACGGGCATAGGCAACTTTGTCTACTGATTTTATCCCGCAATCCAGCGAAATAATCAATGAAAATCCATTTTCAGAAGCAAAATCAATTCCCTGAAAACTCACACCGTAACCTTCAGCATAGCGATCCGGAATGTAATAATCCAGCTGATCGTATTTCTTTTGAAGAAAAGAATAGAGTAAAGCCACAGCAGTCGTTCCATCCACATCATAGTCACCAAACAATAAAATTTTCTCTTGATTTAAAATAGCTTGATTGATTCGGTCTACTGCACGATCCATATCTTTCATCAAAAACGGATCATGGAGTGTGGTTATATCAGGTCTGAAAAATGCCTCGGCTTGTTCATACGAATTAATTCCTCTTTGCAACAATAACTGAGCAACAATGCGATCGCTTTTTAATGTTGAACGAATTTGCTCTAAGACTGTATTATCATCAGGTGTCTTAACTAGCCATCTTTTTTGCATATTTACATAAATTTTACTTGAAGTTATGAAAATAATTACGATAGCGCTACTCCTTCTTTCTTCTTTTTGGGGGTTTTGTCAAGATTCATACAATTTCTCAGCAACTCTGCCACCTGATGAAAAACCTATTCAAAACGTATCATCCGGCTTTCTAGGTAAATACGTTGCTGATAATGGAGAATCACATTACGAATTCAGAGAAAACGGTGTTTGGATTGTTTCAACAATTTTTAGTTCAATTTCTAGAGAAACAATTCGTGAGTCCTCGAAATATGTTGTTCGGAACGGATATATCTTCGGTGTTGTACAAGATGATTCCCTGCCCTGTGAATTAGAAGGTGAACGTTATTATTTTGGGATGAGAAATACGGAGCAGATCATCGGTCCCAACTCACAGCACGTGATGAATAAAGTCAGTACTAATTCCTATATCATAAATTTCTACGAAAATGGTGGATATACACCAAGTCTCTTTACTTTTTCAGGCAAGAATTTGATTGTTCAACATTTCGATTACGATACGGGAACCACAGTATTTGAATCCATTGAGCAAAAAGAAACCAAAGTAGTCGACAAAATGAATTACATTATTCTAGCTCCAACAGCTGAGGAATGGTCAAATCTGGATAAAAGCAAAATCTTTATTCAGTCTATTTCGTATCAAAAATTGAAGTAAACTACTTACCGTTTAATCGTTTTTTCATACACTTCAATAAATTATGTTCTCATCGTGTTATAAATTTGATGTAATTGTATGAATATTAACTTATTTTACATTAATTTTACCCGAAAATTTTTAACACTAAATACATATAAAAACAATTATGAAAAAACTTGTACTTACTTTTTCTTTGATTTCAAGTGCGTTTTTAGCTCATTCTCAGGTTGTTGTTCTTGGTATCTCCCCTGCTCCAATTGCACATAACTATGACTTTACGTACACATCAAACTCTGCTAATACTACCATTTGGGGTGGTGATTTAACAGCCGTTTCAATTCAAGACACATTGCGTCTGGTAGATGATGGGACTGCAGGAGACTCATTAGGTTGTAATGCCTTGGTAAATAATTTAACTGGAAAAATTGCAGTAGTTTACCGTGGAAACTGTAGTTTTTACAGCAAATGTTTGGATGCTCAAAATGCTGGAGCAGAAGCTGTAATTGTTATTAATAATACGGCAAGTCCTGAATTAATTACGATGTCCTCTTCTACAACTCCAAGTTTGGTTACGATTCCTTGTGTTTTTATTTCGCAAGCAGATGGAGCTGCGATTCGTGCAAAAATGAATCAAGGTGATGTTGTGATGTTTTTAGGTAACATGACAGGTCATTATCCAAACAACTTAGGAATCTATAATGAGGATGTAGCTCGTGCTCATTCGTATGCTACACCATCGTTAACTGCACAAGCACAAGCTGAATTTTCAGTTCCATTAGAAGCATATATCTTTAACAGAGGATCTGCAGATGTTTCTGACGCAGTATTGAATGTTGAAATTAAATACAATGGTTCAGTAATCCACACTGACGCTTCAACGGCAGCAGCTATTCCAGCTGGAGATACAATCAATGTAACTCTAACAGATTTTTCTCAAGCAAGTTATCCACTTGGAAAATACACAGTTAAATACTGGTCATCTATGTCAAGTACAGATCAAGCTACATATGATGATACTTTGACTCAATATTTTGAAATCACTGATACAATCTATTCTATTGCACCCTTAAATACAAATGGTAAACCAATTGCAAATACCTATGAACGTTCAGGTTCAACAGGTCTTGTTTCATTTACTCCATGTATGTTGTACCAAAACGCTAATGCAAGCAGACTTTATGCACAAGGAATTTATTTCTCTGCAACTTTAGATTCAGCTTCATTGGATGGAGAAGAATTTAATGTAGCTGTTTGGGAATGGGATGATACATACAGCAGCACAGCTAGTACTTTTTCGAGTAATTTCACACAATTAGTACAAAAAACGAATGCGATTTACAATATCGTTGGTGACCAACAAGGTGTTACACAATATGTCCCTTTTACTGACAAATTTGTTTTTGATAACGATACAAAATACTTGTTCTGTATCACACCTACAACTAATCCTAAAGTAAACATGGGATTCAATAAAGACATCAACTATGACTTGAAT
>CAIUKX010000601.1 GCA_903899795.1 uncultured Flavobacteriales bacterium | reverse complement strand
GGATGGGAAAAAGCACCTTGGGTCCAGGATTCCTGTAAAATCCCCGGTCCCAGAAATTTCATTTGGACTCCGATCAAAGTTTGAATCGACAATAAATAAATTGAAAAAGAAAAAAAGATAGTCCCCAACAACCAAATGATATACAATCGTTTAAACGAAAAAGAAAACTTTTCTTTCACGAGTCCTAAAATCAAAAAAGTGAATCCAGAATACATCTGATACCTCACACCAGTTTCAAACGAATTTAATTTTTTCGCAACATCTTTTGTACCTTCAAGCATTGTCCTTAATCCATGAGCTCCAAAAGCTCCAAAGATAATTCCCAGAATAATGAATATACATCCTGTAATTACAAATTTTCTTTCCATTTATTTTCTATTTTTTAAACTCAATGTATATTCCAGAATTTGCCTCCATCCTTTCCAATTCCCATAATCACCTATTGTTTCGTTGTGCCAGATAAAAACAAAATCACCTCCAAAACGCAATACTTCACTGTATAATTTCCAAATTACATTTTTACTTTCGTCAATCGATAATCCCATGTATTCATTCAATGTACCATCCATATACGCAAAAGGATGAATTACAAGATCCGTAATTTGGTTATTATTGAGATTAAACCACCGGTGTGGCCTTGCTGTTCCTGCTCTGAACCCAACCTGATCAGCATATCCCATAGAATAATCATCCGTGAAACCTAATGCATTCAAGATCGGATAGGTTGTACTTATTTTCAACTTTAAAAAATGTTGTCTTGTAGCTGAAACTTTTTCACCAATAATTTGTTCCAATCGCTCTTTTTCTTCTCGAATATGGTATTCATAAGAATTCGATTTGTAACTCGGATGAAGTCCTACCAAAATTTTTTCACTCAAATCTTTGATTAACTTCTGATGCCGAAGATCCGAGTGCGAAATATTTTTGTCGTACTTTGCATAATCTCCAACCAACCAAAAAAGATGTACATTAAATCCATGATCTGACACGGCTTGAATAGTATCAAAAGTATCGTACGGATCTCTTATTTCTCCTCTCATTACTTTTCTCCTTTCCTCAATTCTTTTTGTATTCATTTGAACACGGTCTTTTGCAATCGACAATAATTTCCGAATCCCTTGTTTCCATTGGTAAGCATAGGTATTATCAATATCAAAAGTCGGACAAATGTTTACCGTTTCAGGTTGTAATTCAAAGTGAAAACTTATAGTTCTGGATAAATAATTGAGAAATGCTACAGCCCAACGATCACAAACTACTTTATCCAACCAATTGTATTCGTTTTGGAGACTATATTTTGACGTAAACCGACCGTGTACATCTTCTCTATTGCTAATGTATTCCTCCATTCTAGACAGTACATAGAATATCGATGCAAGTGGGTCTTCAATACGATTGAAGGACAAACATTCTTCACTTTCGAATTTACAAATATCAATATTGTAAATAAATACGGCTTCATCAAACAGAAGTGTAGCCGGAATCATTTGATGAATTTCCTCAAAATAACGTTCTGAATAATTGAATTTTGCAGCTGTTGATTTTTCAAAAGAAAGAAAGTCGTTATTCAACTGATAATCCAAACCTCTTTCTTTGAATACAAAATCAAAAGTATAAATTAACCTTTCTGATATTTGCTCAACAAAAATTTCAATCATCACAAATGTTCAATAATTTTTTCGCAGATGAATTCAGCTGCTTTTCCATCACCATATAACAATGGATATGTAAAATCTGTTTTTGAAGTTAATGCTACATATGCATGCATTATTCTTGAATAATCAGCATCTGTCAACATCGCATTTCCATTATTAACAATTTCAACCCATTCAGTCTGAGGGCGAAGTATTATACATGGCTTTTGAAAAAAGAAAGCTTCTTTCTGCAAACCTCCGCTATCTGTAATGATTAGCCTTGCATTTTTTTCCAATGCAATAATATCAATAAATCCCGCTGGATCAATAATTTTGAAAGAATCATTTTTTTCAATCTTTTCCATCAATTCTGCAGACAATTGGGCTTTCATTTTCCCTCTAGTTCGCGGATGAATTGGTAAAACTATTGAAAGTCCTGATTGTTCTTGTATAGAAACTAAAGCACTGAAAATACTTTCCATGTTTTCAGCTATATCCGTATTAGAATCTCTATGAATTGTTGTCAGTATATATTGACCCTTTTGAATACCAATAGACTCCAATAATGTTGACTTTTGATCTGAAACTGTTGAGAAGAACAAGCTATTATCATACATTACATCCCCGCAATGGTAAACACGAGGTGAATTTGCTGTTGCTTTCTTATTAGATTCTATTTCAAAACCTTCATTTTTCAGATTTTCTAATCCAGTTGGAGTTGGAGTAAATAACAATGTTGACATATGATCGCAAGCAATCCGATTTACTTCTTCCGGCATCGCTTTATTAAAACTTCGAAGTCCTGCCTCAACGTGAATAACCGGAATGTGAATTTTTGCTGCAGCCAAAGCCCCTGCAATTGTTGAGT
>CAIUKX010000600.1 GCA_903899795.1 uncultured Flavobacteriales bacterium | reverse complement strand
GCAGCTTGCGGACTCACAATTCCCCAAAGCGGTTCCGCTGCAGCTGGCATTAGTGCGATTGCTTTTTGGTAGTAATTCACTGAATATTGATAATTCTTTACCAAATAATTCAACCACCCCAAACGTAAATTCATCGGATATGATTTTTCATTGTATACTTCTTTGATGGCTTTTATAGCATCATCGTACTGATATTTAGCTTCGTAAGCATAACTTTTACTGAAAGCTGTTTGCAATGCCTTATTATCCTGAGCAAACGTTTGAAAAGCAAAAATAATAGAAATTGCGATTAAGGTTTTCTTTAGAAATTCCATTTGATTGTACATATTAAATTGTTACTAGAATAATTATAGTTTGTTACTGTAGATGTTGTTGGTGCAGTGTATTGTGTGTATTTAGCCTGTCTGGTCTGAAAAGAATAACCGAGAACGAATTCAGTTCGCCTGACAAAAAAATGAACATCCAAACTTGCATGCATTTTCACAGGATCCAAGGTGTTAAAGGAAACAAAACCGCTGTTTGTCATGTAATTACTATGATTTCCTGTAGAATATTTTCCTTCGAACCACAGCCAATCAAAGCATTTGAATCCGATTTTCTGACTGAAAACCGTTTGATTTGTCCCATTATTATCAATTAATGCATAAGCAGTTGTTCCATATAAATTGACATTTCCCAAAGGATAGTAGGTCAATAAAAACTCTTCCTGAGACTGTTTCAGACCATATAAATTTGAAACCGTATACGAAACACTTGGATAGATGTATTTCAACCGCTTTCCAAAAGTGAAAGAAACAAGGTGATTGTTATACGTTGTATCATGCTCCTTAAAAGTAATCTGAGCTCCAGGCATCTGTACAGCCGGTGGTTTTGATAGTAAATCAGATGTATTGGTTTGAAAAAATGCTCCCCCCACTCCAAACATAAAACCGCTTTTCGTTGTATAAGAACCAGCCCAATTGTACTGATATTGTCGATTCTTATATAACTCCGAATGTTTTACTGGAGGTGTGGAAAATTGCTCAATCCCCATCGTATTGGTTTGGTAGACTGTTAACTTATTGTAAAAATGAATTCTGGCATTCCAAGTACTTTGAATCATAACACTTTCACCAAAGGTATTTCCATTCAAGTCAGCCTCCCCTCTTTTATAAGTTGTTCCTACATAGTCTTTCGAAGTATTGGTACCAATATTTTTATTCAAATATCCCACAAAACCAATCGATAAATTATCCAATCTTTTTTGTTTATAGCCTAGTTTTTGCTGCATCGTAGAGGATAGTTTCAAAGCCAAAGCTTCTGCATTTTCCGTGCGACCGCTAAACAAATAGGCGTAATACAAATATTCCTGAGTAATTGTATCGGCAGGATTCATTCGATAGGCTTCCTCGAAATGAGGTGTCGCATATTCATATTCTTTGTGATTGTAGCCAATGATTCCCAACCGCATTCTCATGTAATAGAAATCAATATGATCACTCAGCGCTTTTCTTCCCGTTTTTTTGATTCCTTTAAAGTCATTATTCATGTATTCAACGTAAGTCGCTCTATCTATTGAAGCGTAAGAAACGTTTTCCTGAGCACGAATAAATCCGGAAAAAATCAAAAACAAATACACTATTTTTCGCATACATATGTTTTTTTAATTCCGTTATGAGTATAACTGAATTGGTGAATAGTCTTGTTTAATAAATCAATTTCAAATTTTATTTTTCGGAATCTGGATCCCAGAAACTTTGCTTCCACTTTCGATTCCAAGGTCGCAATTGCAGGATCATGGATGTTATCTACTCTCACATAAGTTGACGTATATTCAGCACGTGTGAATCGATAAAACGGTGCCAGAAAATCCTGAATCCATTGTAAAAAGAGACTATTGAAATGAATCAAGGGCACTGAATCTGTTACTTCGACCTGCTCATAACAACCTAAAAGAACTCTGTAGGCTGCTAGGTAAAAATGAAACAATAAAGACTTACGGCTTCCTTCAAAATCGAAGAAATAAAACATTGTTCCATCGTTCACAAAATAGGCAACAGACTTCGAGTGATGACAATAGATATAACAGCGGTTCAATTCATCTGTGAATACTTCCCATTCAATAACTACATCGCTATCGACATCCTTGAATCTCATTTTACAACCTGGTAAAAAAGAAAAACTTTCTGTCAATAAAGTATGAAGATTAACACTGCTGATAATCGCTTCTTCTTTCGGAATCTCTGACACTCTCAAAAATTGTTCCTTCCCTTCTCTTTCAATGTAATAAGCAATCGGATATTCCAATGTTTTTGAGCCAATCTTAGGATCCAACTGAACCTGAAAGTGGATATGCGGCTCAGGTGATCTGCCTGAATTTCCACATGTCGCTATCACTGTTCCTTTTGTTACATATTCTCCAACAGCAACTTTGAATGAATCCTTTTTGATATGACTTATTTGTGTAAACAAACCATTCAAATGATTCATTACAACTGTATTTCCCCAATTGTCAACAGTATTTACTCCGGCTATATCATTTTCTTCAACCGTATTGACAATATCATAAATATATCCATCCATCGGAGCCAGAACGGGTTTATTGTAACAATAGAAATCATCTTTTTCTGTCCCGGAATTCTGATAGGTTTGCTTTTGGTCATCGACAATTACAAAATCCAATGCTTTTCCCCAATCTCCCAAATGTGTGATTTTACCATTATATCCCTGACTAACGAACCATTCTCCCCAGAAAGGCAAACCAACTTTTGCCAAATGCGCATTCTTAAAACGATTAATCGATGTAATATATTTGTAAATTGTTTTCTCTGCCGAATAATACTGAATCGTAACCAAGTGTAAAAATTTATGAAACCATCTGTTCTGCAGAAACAATAAAAACAACGAAATGATAATACTGAAAGCCAGTGTAAATGACTTCAATTGAAAAACAACAAGTGTTTTATCCAAAAAGATCATTAACATCAACAAAATAGGTGTCAGTAAAAAAACCGCTAAATAGCTGAATGCATTCGGAATAATGTAAAAACAACCAATTCCTATCGCCATAAAAATGAAGTTTGAACCGACCAGATTCACATCTAATTGGTTGACATCAGCTCCAAAAGCGGAATAAAAAAAGTAAGCAGAAGCAAATCCTAAAACACTGAGCGAAAATGCAATTCTGGAAAAATACAACAAGGCACCTGCGATCAACATTCCAGCTAAAACACTACTTTGAAAGAACGTACCTGCCAGGGTTTTGAAATAAATAACTATTGAAACCGGCAAATCTAACTCATCACACGAATGAATCCAATCATACACAAACGAAAGAAAATTCTTCTCTTTTGCAACACTATTGATAATAAACGCATGATCTTCCGTAAGTAAAATATGACTAAAATTCCCGGCAGAAAGAACAATAATACAATACGTTACAATAAACGGAAAGGATAAAAAAGGTAAACCATGCCGGCTAAAAATTCCGTGTAGCCATACTGAAATAATCAACAATAATCCAATCGCTACTACAAACAGAAGATAAAATGCTGAATTGAATTCATACTGAAAACCAAGGAACAGTCCGAGTAACAAAGCATTGAATCCATACAAACCTTCACCGATCAATTTCCTGTTAATTCCGATCAAATGAGCAATAACGTTCGTCAACACGACAGCACATAATCCTGAAATTCCCAAGTGAGGTGTAAAGAAAGTCGTAAGCAAAATTACGAAGGCCAAAACTTTATCCAATGAATAAAAAATCTGACTGTAACTATGCAATATTCCACCGAGCCAATATTTCATACTGTGCTTATTAAGTCATTAGTTTTTAGCCATTAGCCAATAGATTAGCACTCGACTAATAACTATTGACCAATGACTATTGACTCTAAAATTACTTAATTTTCTTCAAATGATCCGGCATTCTTTCCAATACCATCATTGTATCCAGAGATTCACTTTCTCGAAGTAAATGTGTTTTCCCTTCCATATCGACCATTACAATTTTTGGTCTCATCTGAATAAACTGCATCCACTGTGTCATATTGTAGGCCCCAACTTTGTGCACAACTACTTGATCTCCTTTATTTAACAATGGAAGATTAATGTTTTCACGGATGCAGTCAATATTCATACAAAGCGGTCCGTAGATTACCATGTCTTCCATGTGGTGTGTGAATTCCTGTGCAGGAGAAATTTTATAATCGTACCAAAAGGCGTTGAACAATAAATTCACTCCGAAATCCATGATGGTTGCTCTTCGTCCGTCACTCAATCTTTTTGTTGCGATTACTGAACCTATCAACCAAGCTGCATCGTCAATCAACACTCTTCCGGATTCCAAAATGATCGTTGGTAATTCATCTTGTGGGAAGTTTGAATTCAATACTGTTGAAGTAATTGCTTCGGCGTAATCATCAATCGATGGAATGATATCAGCTCCTTGCAAATACGAACCTTTCAATGTATTTGAAGATGCAAAACCTCCACCTAAATCCAAATATTGAATTGCCTGACCATATTTCGCTTTTATTGCCAAAGCTAAATCACATAATTTATAAGCTGCAGTTGCATAGGCATTAGCCGACAACATATACGTTCCGATGTGACAGTGCAAACCTACTAACTCCAATTCTTTGTGAGCCAAAATTTTGATAATTGCATTCCATGCCTGACCGTTTTCGTAGTTGAATCCGAAACGATCCCACATTGGGTAAATTCCAGTATCCATATTCACACGAATAGCTACTCGAGCTTTTTGTTTTCCGCCTTCAAGCAATCCTACCAACATGTATAATTCATCAAAGTGATCGATGTGAATCAAGGAATTGTTTTCCACTGCCAATTTCAAATCTTCTAAGGATTTATCTGGACCATTGAAAATGATTTTATTCCCTTCCACTCCATTTTGTAGTGCTTTTTTGTATTCAAATATCGATACCACTTCTGCCCATGATCCTTCTTGATGGAATACGTTACAAACCGCACTCAAATAGTTCGTTTTATAACTCCAAGCGAATTGGACTTTCGGGTAACGTGTTTTAAAAGCACGAACAGCATTTTGATAATTTCTTCTGATTTGACGTTCAGAAATCACAAAACAAGGTGATCCATATTCCTCGGAAATTTGTTTCACAGCAACGCCATCCAAATGCGTAACTGGTGCAAATTCAGTTTTTGTCCCAAATTTATTCATGCTACCCGTATTCAATTTTTGAATAAAAGGTCTTTCATATGGTAACTTGCTCATAATCTTATTTTTTAGTATGTTATGTTAATTCTTTTGTATTTATTGTGGTTGGTTAGACAAAAAGGTATGAGATCATCCTGACATCAGCTAACCTGTCTGGTATGCTCTACAACTCTCCAAGTGTTGAAATCCGCTCGAAATCAGACAGATCAACGATTTGATCAAATGAATAACGGACAAATAATTTTCCAATATCATAGGTCTCAAAAGGTTTCACATCTTCTCCTAAAGCCATTCGAACCAACGCTTCCGGGTGATTTTGACCACAACCTACTGCTAAATATACCCAAGCTGGGAATCGGGGATTCATTTCCAACAGATAATATTCGCCATCTTTTGTTTTTATGAATTCCAATTCGCATCCACCTTTCCATTTCGAATTTCCAATCACTCTGTTAGTGATTTCAATCAACTGCTGATCATCTAAAGAAACTCCTGCCCATGCTTTACCTTTATCTGTGATGTAGAGTTTTCGCATTGGTACTGCACCTATACAATTTCCTTTTCCATCTCCGATCGCAGTGACATTTACTTCGTTTCCACTCACAAATTCCTGAACGATGATCGGCAATCCCCATTTCGCACTGATTTTGTGGAAATAATTTGTCGCTTGTTCCGAGGTAGCAGCGATCGATGCATCATAATATTTTCCTTTGATCACCAAAGGATATGAAAATTCATTTTTCAATGCCGGAATTTCAGCAGCCGAAAAAATCATCTTACTGTAGGGAACCTTTACTCCGTTTTCTTCACCGAATTCATACAAGACCGATTTATGTCTCGATTCAAACTGCTCTTGTGATGGGAGAAAAGTCTCAATTCCAAAGTCGCTTTTCAATTGAGGAGCCAACTTAATGAAACTGTGCAACTCTGCATCGAAATTAGGGATGATCACCTGAATTCCTTCCATTTCCTGAATGTATTTCAAACGTTCCAACAAACTGGCAATTCCAGATGAAGGCAATGGAATGGAATAAGACTTATCCACTAAATCACGCATATACAATCCCGGTTCAAGTGTCTCGTAAGAAAGTCCGATAATGCGTACATCAAAATGCTCGCTTTCTTTTAAAGCTCGAATCACAGGGATTCCAGGTCCGGGACTATCAATATTATTGAGTCCGGAAACCGCTACTGTTATTTTCTTCTTACTAGTCATTTTCGTTAAGGAGTTGGTAGCTACGAAGCATTAAAGAAAAATCACCCAAGTCTTTTTCAACGGTTGATTCATCTATAGAGAACTTTGCTACGATTTCGGAAATAATTTCTTCATTCTTTTTACCTTCTTTCATCAAACGGATGATGTCTAATCCAACTTGATTAGTAGAAAAAGAATCGCCCGATGAGGGATTGAAGATGAAACCTGAATCACTGATGGCAATATTTTTATTGATCTGCATAATTTTAGAATTTTAGTATATACCGAAGTAACAAAATCTATTTCGAAATATTTTAAATGTATCGGGGAATGACAAAAAAGTATCGGGGAATGATCAAATGATATCGGATATTGAATGTTGGATTAGATGCAAGTTCTCCCACTTACCTCGAAGGCAGTATCATAGATAATCCCAGTAATTTTGGCTGGAGATTTTAACCTCCCTCTCGATGATTATTGAAAACTTTATTCGTTTCATTGCGAAAAACCAATCTATTTAACTAATTTTATCTTTATAATTTCAAACATAATTTTGATAAAAAAAAATAAAACTATGAGTACAATTAGACTAGGAGACATCGCACCCAATTTTACAGCAAATTCAACGGAAGGTGAAATCAATTTTCATGAATGGTTAGGAGATAGCTGGGGAATATTATTTTCACACCCTGCAGATTATACACCAGTTTGTACAACTGAATTGGGAACAGTTGCAAAATACAAACCAGAATTTGACAAAAGAAATGTAAAAGTTGCTGCACTGAGTGTAGATGGAGTTGTCTC
>CAIUKX010000599.1 GCA_903899795.1 uncultured Flavobacteriales bacterium | reverse complement strand
TGAAACGATTGTTTCGCTGGAATTTCCAACTTACGCCCTGCCAGATTGAAGAGCGAAGAAATGATAAAAAATACGTCTTCGAAAAAGTATTCACCGCGGGCTTTCGGAACGAATTTGTAGTGATATGATTTTGTATTCGATGGTAAAAGAGTTCCTGTAATTACTTTCGAACGTTCCTGCATTTGGACTGGATATCCTTCAATTAGTTGATAAGAAATGGGTTGAACGGTTCGGTTTGTGACGATCAATTCAACTTCATTTTCATCTCCTAAATTCAAACGATGTGAAACTTTTCGTTCGAAGGAAAGAGGTGTTCGGGAAGAAAAAACCAGAAGTGTATCAATAATTGTGAAACCCATTAACGAGACGAATCCAACTTTCGCCCAAAATAGAAGGAAAGGAAACATGAATGCCATGGCAAAGCAAATCACGATCGCTCCAAAAAGGGCGAAAAAGAGTCGAGTGAGTAATATGGATTGAAAAAATTTCATCTACTTATCGAGGAACTTCTATCGTTTGAATGATTTCTAGGATGACGTCTTCGGTGTGTAAATCTTCCATTTCTGCTTCTGGAGTTAATACCAAACGATGATTCAATACGTGAGGAGCCACAAATTGAATGTCCTCTGGTGTCACAAAATCACGGCCACGAATTGCAGCGATAGCTTTCGATGAACGAAGGATGGATAAGGAAGCTCTCGGTGATCCGCCTAAATAGATTTTCCCGTGATTTCTTGTTTTATGGGTAATGTTGGCAATGTATTTCAACAAATTATCCTCGATGATGATTTCTTCAATGACCTTTTGTACTTTTTGAATTTCCTCCGCTGTAAAAACGGCTTTTACCTCATCCAATGAAGGAGGTTTGATGTTATTTTTGTAACGTTGAAGTATTTCAATCTCATGATCCAATTCTGGATGACCTAATTTGATTTTGAAAAGGAAACGATCCAATTGTGCTTCCGGCAAGTTATACGTTCCTTCTTGTTCAATTGGATTTTGTGTTGCGATGATTAAAAATGGAACACTCATCGGATAGGTCTGTCCATCGTAGGTAATCTGACGTTCTTCCATTACTTCAAAGAGTGCTGCCTGTGTTTTTGCCGGTGCTCTGTTGATCTCATCAATCAAAACGATGTTGGCAAAAACAGGACCTTTTCTGAATGTAAAAGACGAATCTTTCATGTTGAAAACGGAAGTTCCTATTACGTCCGAAGGCATTAAATCCGGTGTAAACTGAATTCGTGAGAAATCGATATTCAAAGCTGCGGAAAGTACCTTAGCAGAAAGTGTTTTCGCAACACCTGGAACTCCTTCCAGCAATATATGGCCGTTTGAAAAGATTCCGATCATCAGTAATTCAACCATTTCATGTTGACCAATGATGTATTTCGCCAATTCTTCACGAACGCTGTTTACTTTTTGCGCAACCCAAAGCAACTCATGATTTTGACGCTCGAAACCATAATTAGATGAACCGGCAGTTGAGTCAGCGGATGGCTCAATGCGCATTTCAGCGGACGTGTTTTCTACATTCGAATTATTTTCAGATTCCTGTGCTGGAATTTCAGGCTTTGGCATGTAGGATGCGTGCTCGTTTTCGTTGTTTGTTATTTCGTCGTTTGTCATAATTCTAATTTATGAAGGTTTGAAACAAAGTACTCGAATTGTTTTTTATCGAAACTACTCATTTCCCAATAATTGATTTTGATTTTTCTGTTTTCGGTAAAATAAAAATGGACCATTGTTGTTGAGTTTTCCACACTTGACAGTTCGTCCAAAAGGTATTTTCTGTTTTTTCCGACAACCGGACAAATGATCAGGTGTTCTTTTGTAACGATTACCAACGGTTTTCTCAAACGAAGAATTCCCATCGATACGGAAGCAAAACCGATCGGCCACAATGCTATTCCAATTCCTTTTGCGCCTACTAATAAATAGAATCCATAAAGGATAATAAAGATTCCTCCTAAAATCAGGATGGAGGGCAACCAGAGACTTCTGTTGAATTTACGTTCGTATTTTTCCAGTCGTTGCTGAATATTTTTTGAAATGATACCTGTCCGATGGTAAAAATCACGCTGACGTTTGGCAACTTCGGAAATGTATTTATTGTCGACCTCATTCGCCCGCTTATTCTCCAATGCATCAATGAAATCTTTCAATTCGTCGAACGGGACATTGCTTTTTTCGGACAGTATTTTTATTTCTTTGTCTTCTTCACGTCGGGAAAGATCTACAAAGAAATGTTTTTGAACAGTGTTGTAAAAGTTCTTACGCTGAACACTCAACAAGCCTTTTGGACTTTGTTTGGAGAAATAAATCGAAGTGATCGTTTCAGCAAATGATAAGGTCATATTTTTCTTCGGCTCCATGTAAGGAACAACTGGACGCATCCGTTTTGCCCGGAATAAAAGGAAGAGTGTAAAACTGAAAATGACCATGAGCAAAGCCATCAATAATGCCGGACTCTTGAACAGCAATTTGAAGTAACTGTCATCGACTTTACCTCCGGATTCTGGCTCTGGTTCCGGACTCGATCCATAAGCTCCATTCAAACGACCAAGTTCCATCCAAAGAACGTTCTGATCTTTTGGAATGTGGTGAATAAAGTAGGTTGCCTGACGATATCCGTCTTTCTGAAGCAATTGGTAATTGAAGAAAAGTTGCGGATTGGAATGGAGGTAAATGTAGCCCTTTCCGTGTTTGATTTTTATGTAGTTCGCCATCTCCATAAAGGACGAAAGGACTGTGTAATTGGAGTCTGCTGGATAAATTTCTTCAAATGCCTCCCATTCACGGGCAACAGTATCCATTTGATAGATATTGTATAATTTGAATTTGTTTTTCCCTGCATAAACAGTGATATCTTCGGAATAATCATAATTAAAACTCAGCTCATCGAAAAGCGTATCGTATATGTTTTGCGATAAATTGTAAAAACTGAGCACTAATTCGGATCCATTACTTACGTCTGTAAGTATGGTGTCCATTTCTTCTTTCAATAATTGAAATTCATGTCCGACAAACAAATATGTCGATTTCCCTGGTTTCTTGACAAGGCTGTCGTAATGTGACCATTTATTGAGAACCGAAACACGATGAGGTTTTTTTATGTGCTTATCCAGCATCGTATTGAATACATACAGGCCTTGAGGATCTTTACTATTGATGTCGTACATGACATCCCAATTGGATGAGGTATAGGTAGAGCGAGCATCCCCCGAAGACGAACCATCCATCAGCCAAATGAAGACAACGACCAAAGCGATTAGTCCAAAAATAAGTGTTATTTTTTTGTTGCTTTTCATTTGTCTTCCTTACTTCCAGCAGGTGTTGATTGTAAAAATTGATAATAGTTCAACAGCGTCGGCTGAATGGATTCAAACACGGATTTTTCAATCGTATAATCACCGTACCAGATCAAATCGTAGATCCGTACTGCTTCTTCAAATCGATAACTTTCCGGTCTCCGTTTCATTTCGATGATGTAATCGAAATTGGTTTTATCTTGTTTCCACTTGATCCATCCTTTTTTAATGACTTCTTTCAAAATGAAAGTGAAATAGATTCTTACACATTCACGATAATCTTCATTTTCAATCGCTTTTTCCAGTAAGAGTTCCAACTCGGTTTTGGTAATGACTTCGGGGTTCCAATCGTTTTCCAATGGTTGTACCTGAACTTTTCTCTCACTTGGTTTTCTGTTCTTGATGATGTAATACGCGATGAGAATAATTAAGGCGAACAGTAATAAATAACCCAGGATTTGCCAAAAAGTATCTGAAATACTTGGTGTATCAATATCCACATCAGGACCATCAATATCTGGGATATCTTCCGGATCGGGGCGTTCAATTTCGGGATCGTAAGCCTGATCTCCTGATTGCCCCCCTTTTCCATATTGTGTGCTTTTTTTCTGGCGGTTTCGTTTGATCTGTTGAGGATTGTACTGAATTCCATAACCGCTGGAATTTCCATTGTTATAATTCTCGTTTTCCTCACGCATTGAACCCGGACTCTCGGAATACCAGTCATTTGGTCCCTTGTAATTTTTCCCTTTCTCGTAACGAATGTAGTCGCGCTCTTTTTTCCAAAGTTCAGACGAAGCCGCTCCCTTTTTCTTTTCCTGAGCAATGGACGGAAAAGCGAAAGCAATAACAACGATATAGAGAAAAAGTTTATTCAAAATCGACATCTGTTTCTTGAAACCTATTTCTCTTGCCAAACTTTTCAAATTGTTTTTTTAATCCCAAAACTTCTGTTTTTTCAAGTTCCGAATAGAACGCAAAAGCTGTTGGAATAATTACTAATGGAATTACAAAAAGTAAAAAAAGAATGTAGACAATTTGTCGGATGATATTACTAAAAATCAATGGGTTGCTGGAGTAATTGGCTGCAATTCGTTTGGTAAAATCTGCCACCATGTCCAATAAATCTCTTACCAACGGTTCATTATTGAATCCAAAGTGGTTGCTGAATACAAAAGCAATCGGCTGGGAAATGAGAACAATAAAAACCAAAATCAAAAGCAAAGTCAACAATGAATTTCCATAATTGTTTTTGCTAAAGCTAAATGCCTTTTTGAGTCGATGACCGAATGATCCATCTCCCAACGCTACTGTCGCACCATGCAGAAAGAAAAACGGGATAACAAATAATGCCGGAAGTAATAAATACCAAGGCAGCAAGAAAACGATAGCATATAAAAACAGATTTCCCAACCAAATCGCAAAAAATCGTTTTCGTAAAAATTTGAAATAGCTTTTCCAGGAAAAAGTTTCGTCCATGCTTCGCATGCTCCAGAAAATAGAGGCAAACGTAAGTGTAAAAATGATCATCCAGCAAAAGGCAATGATGCAATCCTGGATATTTTTATAGCCGTAACCGATCATGTACGAAAACTGTGATGCCCAATCGTACCAGTGTTCTTTTTTCAAATCTTCGATGTGATTAATGTCCTGAAAAACGACAAGAACAGCGATCAAAGGCAAGATGAACGAAAAGATGACTTTCCCAAATTTTGAAAAATGTGTTCTGTAATACTGAAAGGAATCTGAAATAACTTCTCCTAAACTTCGGATTTTGTCAAATGCAAATTTCTTGTGTTGTGGGAAAAATCCAACTTCCTGTTGATCGACTTCTTCGGGATATTTCCGGGCAATGTACATTGGGTAAATCACATAAAAAAACAGGATAATTCCAAAGGAAAGAAGAATCAAGGTCCATTTTGACCAATCCGCTAAATCCTGATAATTTGCTGTGACATAACTTTCCAAAAATCCAGCTGCTATAATGAATGGAACTAGACTCATCATGATTTTCAAACCTCGCTTGGTGGACAATTGCAGGGATTGAATTCGTGTATAACTCTTTGGGAATAACCATCCGTTTCCGGCCGTAATTCCAGCACCAGCAGCTAGTACAATCGCTGAAATTTCAAATGCTCCATGAATCCAGATTCCTAAAAAACTGGTTATGAGAAGTCCTTTCAGATAGAAAAAATATTGGAATGAACCGAGCATTACACCGTTGTAGAACATCAAAATGTGTGTTCCGAAGGTAAAGAAAAATCCCACAAAAAAGGTAAGAAAGGCTACCTTCATATTGTTGGTGGTAATTTGAATAAACATGGCCATTTGGTCTCCGCGGGTTTTTGCCCCCATCTCATAAACACCGAGCGGATTTCCCTTTTGGATATTTTCAATGGTCATATTGACATATCCATCTCCTAAAACGATCCTTGGGAAGTCGTTATCGATTTCGGTTGTGATCACACCAATTGCAGTATAAATCAAGAAGGCAATCAGGGCAAAGAGCAAATGTTTTCTGGAACGATAAATCTCAAGGGGAAGTGATTTTTGCCAAACGGTAAAAAACTTTTTGAGTGATTCTCCTTTTTGCTTGTGAACTCCTGTATAGACCATCTGAGCCAGTTGATTCAGGTATACACGTACAGTTCTGCGTTTATAGAATGTTTGTGCATAACTCAAATCATCGGTAATGTCCATGTACAAGTCACTTAACTCTTCCGGTTCATTCACCGTTGAAGCATAAACCCGTTCAAAGCGCGACCACTTTTCCTTGTTTTGTTCTATGAAGGTTGTTTCTTTCATTTAGTTTTGGTTCCCCAATGATAAAAAAAATAAATTGAGATCAAGAATGTTAATCGAAGATTTATTCTCCGTCATTTTTTTTAGTCTTTGGTTTATCGTCGTCAAATTGTCCCCAGTTGATATCGTAAAATTCTTTGTTTAAAGCTTTTCCGAGTTTATAATTGGTGATAATGATGTCTAATTGCTGTTCTCTGGTTTTAATTTCTTTTTCCAAATCTGGTAAGTTGGGATTCAAACAAATATCACCTAAATATTTGGTTTTAGATAAATCACCTGCTAGCCAGCGACCGTTTCGTTTCCCCATAACATATACCCCCACTTGATTCAGTTTTCCAAAAGGATCGTAGAACTTCCAAACTCCAGTAGGTAATCCGTTTTCCATTTTTCCTTCGTTTTGGAGTACACCGTTGTCATAGTAATTTTTCACATATCCATTCATGCGGTGAATACTGTCGTTCGATTCCCAAATGGTATAAAGCTGACGAATTTCGTAATGATCAGTATGTGAACAATCGTATTTCTCAAATTTTTCAATAATGAAACTTTTACTAGTAATTTTTCCTTTGGAATTGTAATCGGTCAAGATCCCTTTTGCTTTGAATTGAATAGAATCATTGATCTTGATGATGGAATCGAAATAATCCACTTCGTATAATCGTTCACCTTCGTAGCTGTAATAGTTCCAGCAGCCGACTTTTTTTCCGGATGAGATTTCCCCGTCGCGGGCTATTGTATCGTTCGGGTAATATTTTGTCATGTGGTAATCAATCCCGGTTTTATCCACCAGACTTGGTCGCCCGTAATAAGGCTGGTCGAACATGTCTCCAGCCAAACCTAAATCGACGATCATTTCATCCAATGATTGTGAAGAAGTAATGTCCGATGGAGTAAAATTGATGGAATCCTGCCAGTCAAATTTATACAGCACACTCAATTGATTTTCTTCCCATATTTTTTCTTCCACCGGAAATGAATAAAGGAATTTTACATAATGGTATTTGAATCCCAATGTATCGAATGCTTCATAATCATCGATTGGCTGTCCGTTCAAGAAAAATCCACGTTTGGATAATTTCCCGTTAGTATGGAACGATTTAGATTCTCCTTGTAATTCTCCATTTTGGAAATTCAGAGCAAACAATAAAATTGAATCCTGACCTTTTATGGTTAAATAGGTTTGCACGTATCCATCCAAAGCATCATCCAAATAATTCATTTTGGTGTAAGCGAGGTTGTTTCGTTCATACGAGCGTCCTTGTTTCAATCCATCCACGTAATATTGATATTGCTCTTTTTCGCCGAGCCAATTGTACCGAACAGACTCACCGTGCTGAACACCGTTTTTGTAATTGTCAACCCATTGTAGATAATGTGTTTTCCTTTTTGGGAAGGTATCAAAATCGGTCATTCCTCCATCCAGGTAATAATCTTCTTCGGATATTTTTTTGCGTGGTTCAGCATCCGCATATACTTTCTCGGTTCCGTTTTTCTCACCGTTCATGTATGGGATAATCGATTGAATGTTTCCAAATTGATCTTCTACAGTCCAGACACCATCCGGTTTTCCATCTTTCATCCGGCCTGTAATTTTCTTCGCCTGCGGATCATACTGCTTCTCTTTGTACTTTTCCGGATTTCCATTGTCATCGAAATTTGCATAAATTACAGGGTATTCAATCGTTCCTCTGAGAAATGGAAACAAGGAATAAAAAATAGCGTTGTTGAAATCGTAGGATAATTCATTTCGTTCCAAGGAACCTAAATATTCGCTGTGGCTGATTTTTCCTTTTGATCTGAATTTCTTGTAACTTTTTTCTAATTTTTTTTGAGCCATTGTGTAAACAGGGAAGGAAAGTGAAATTTCACTGGTTGTTTTGAAGTTTTCACTTTTTGTATTTACCTGGATGGAGACTGGCCCTGAATATGGGATTTCACCTTTGAACAACACATCGTCAGAAGTCACATCGAAAACTTTGCCGTAGCGATTCACATTTATTTGTGGTACCGAATCAAACAATTCCGGGTCGCGATCCAGGTATTCAATATAGGAAGCTGAGTTGTGACTTTTTACAGTCAGATTTCCGAATGAAAATACTTCTGTTCCTGTCCAGCTTTTGAAATCTTCGCCAAATTGTATTTCTTTCTGAAAGGATGAGGTTCCGTTCATTGTGTAGTTGTGCATTTTCAATACCCTTTCTTTTGGGTAATACATGCGTTGGTAGAGTTTTGTAGAGTCCTCTTTGAACCAGGATTTCCAGATTAAAATGGAATCAACTGCTAAAACGGAAGAAACGGTATCCATTTTATCGTAGCTGTAATAAGCTGCTGAGGGATTGTCGTAGGCTTTCAAACCTTCAAGTGTGACGTATTGTTTGGTCACAGGCTCATATTTTACACGGAGAAAATCACCTTGTTTGTCAAAGAGCAGTTCGCGATACAATTTACCTTCATAATCATAAACAGTCTGTAAATATTGATTTGAATCAGGCATGAAAGTAATCACATCAAAAGGATTACCGTTGTCCCAAAACAGCGTATCTTCTTTCAGAAGTTTCCCGTCTTTGAATTCATATCTGAACATCAACTGTCCGTTTGGATAACGTCTTTCGTAAACGCCTTCGTACTTAAATTTGATTCCAATGCTATCAATTACTTTTCCTCTTTCCAGGTATTTATCATTGGTTTTGTCATAAACGTAAGTGCTATATTTTGAGTTGATATTATCTGTATAACTTTCCTCGTAATAAAGATCGCCTTCACCTTCGTATTCCTCCATGGAATAATCATTCTCGCCATAATATTCTTCGTCGTAAACTGAACCTTCATACGAATTGACTTTCTCTTCGTCCAGTTCCAGATCGAGTTCTTCAGTAAATGCAATTTTGTATAAATCTTTACTGACATTGTAAGGATTGTAATTTGCATTGAAATCGAATCCCATAACGTATCGTTCCATGATCAACCCATTACGAACCAAAGGTTGTTTGACAATTTTCGGGTCTTTTGCCAAGGTGTATTCAGCTGTTACAACATTATTGTGTCGCAGTTTTGCCAATTCTGCTCTTTTGTTTTTGACGAGAAAAAAATTATTCGGTGTTTTCATGACTCTTTCGATCCAATGACCAGCAAACTCATTTTCCAGGTAGTGACCTTCGTAAACAGGCAAATCTGTATTCCCTTTTTGAATGTAGTTTCCATTACGAACCCCTTTGTTATAGGTCATTATTTCAACAGTTGTATCCATAGGCGGAAAACCATTTTTGACGTAATCATCCTTGGTATCTTTTGACAAGCGATTTTCCATCTGTCTCTTTTCAAAATACCATTCTCCTTCCTTGAGTCCATTTTTAAATGATCCTTTTTTCAGGATATCTCCTTTGAAATTGTACCATACCGCTTCACCCTCCAACATATTGTTTTTGATATGAAAAACACCTGCGACACGGTCTTTAATAATGGTGAGTTTGTTATCCTTATCAATCAACGGAAATTCTTCAAAATATTGAATATATGTTCCATCAGGAATTGGGTCCAAACAAGGTTTGATATCAACGTCTCTTTCGTAAAATTGTTCTAAAAGCGGATATGGATTTTGATGAATGGTTTTGATCAACTGATGACCTGTTCCACGGCGATTTCTTCTGTAGATCTTTCTGTAACGGTGAATTTGTTTTTTGAATTCTTTTTTGGCTTCAGCCAATTCTTCCGGATTTTTATCTTTCCACTGTGTTTCTTCCAGCATTTTGAGGATCGTGTTTTTGTGGATTCTCAAATTAATTGAACTGTAATAACTTTCAGTTGCTCGTACGGGGATTTTAAAAGGATATACGTAGGAAGAAGCTCCTTTGTAGGTGATCGACTCAACTTTTTGCGCAAAAACAGGCAGAGCTATCAGCATCACTGCCAATGCAATTAGGTGGTTTATTTTACTTTTCATATTCAAACGTTTCGAGTGAGAAAAATTCAGTTTCATTAGATGGGTTTTCTTTGCGGTGTATTACTCTGATAGGTTCTTTTTTCTTGTTGTATTGTATTTCGGAAATAATTCGGGTTACATATAGATCTTCACTAAACGTAGAATCGATGTATCCGGTACAATATCCTTTTTTCCCGAAAATAAAATCGCGTTTGTATTCGAAGGGATAGTCCTTTTTGATCCAGTTGGAAATCATTTTTCGATTGTTTTTCTGATAGGTAAAGAGTCTAACGTTTTTTTCATTGACTTTATTCGATACCTGGTATTTTTTTGTTGGACGCTTCGGAGTTCCCCAAACCACAACATCTCTAGGATTAGGCCGTAAAATCGAATCAACAGACATTGTTCCCCAGTATTTTTTCTTTGGAATGAAAAACAAATAATCTCCGGTCTCCATATCCTGATATACCAAACATTTGTTGTAATCCTTTCTTTTTTCATGCATTCTAAAGTCCAACTCACGAACTTCAGGATCCAAAGGTTCATCATTATCCATGAAAGGTGTTGCTGTTTTTGATACGAAAACATTTCGCTGAACTTTAGCAAAACCGTAATGATCTTTTAAACTTGAGTAGGTAAATAATACAGAACCGATTTCTCTGTCATCATAATAGTTATGGACATTCAACTGCACTAAATTCCCGTTTTTATCAAAAAAGTATTCTCTGATTTCCCGGGGAACAGTACTTGAGATCCCCGCTAATTTTTCATTCCCATCTCCATTTCGGTGAAACGATTTGCGGGTTATCTTTTTTATTCCATGCGCCTTGATGATAGAATCATTGAACCAAGTGGGGAAAGATACATCATTTTCATCGTCGGAAAGTAAGGTTGTCAAATTGATTAATGAAGGTTTATAGACCTTTTTATCTTTTGAAAACAGAGAGTTCCCATCGCCGTTACAAGCGACTGAAATTGATAGTAGGAATAAGAAAAAACCAATCTTTTTTGCCATTACAGTAAAGATAATATCATTCTTTAAATACAATCGTTTTTGAGGTATTTATTTTCATAGTAGATGCAGAGTAAGTTCTATATCCACAATAACAAAAACATAGAAAGAATAACAAAGCAAAAAATGGTGTAACTTTGTGACATGACAAATGAAAGACCGATAACGGATTGGTTGCCACTTACAAAAAAAGAGGTAGAAAAAAGGGGGTGGGATGAATTGGATATTATCCTGATCTCAGGTGATGCCTATGTAGATCATCCTGCTTTTGGAACGGCTGTTATCGGACGAATCATGGAAGACGAAGGATTCAAAGTTGGGATTGTCTCTCAACCGAATTGGAAGGACGATTTACGTGATTTCAAAAAACTTGGGAAACCGAAATATTTTTTTGGCGTCACAGCCGGTTGCATGGATTCGATGGTGAATCATTACACGGCCAACAAACGATTACGTTCCACAGATGCTTATACACCGGGAGGACAAGCTGGATTCAGACCAGATTATTCGACGATTGTATATAGTAATATTTTGAAAGAATTGTTTCCGGATGTTCCGGTTTTGATCGGTGGAATTGAAGCTTCTCTTCGTCGTGTGACACATTATGACTATTGGAAAGATCAGTTGATGCCTTCTATATTGGTAGATTCGAAAGCAGATATGTTGGTCTACGGAATGGGAGATCAACCTTTGCGTGAATTGTTGAAATTGGTTAAAAAAGGGGTTCCATTCACTAGTTTACGAACATTGAAACAAGTCGCTTTTTTACAAGATAAATCGACAGAGTTGCCTAAAAACAAACAATGGGAAACGGTTGAAATGGCTAGTCACGAAGAATGTTTGTCGGACAAAATCAAATATGCAGCGAATTTCAAAATTGTGGAAGTTGAGTCCAACAAATGGCAGGCAAATCGTATCATTCAACATGTCGGTGATCAGACACTGGTAATCAATCCGCCGTATAAAACAATGACAGAAGGCGAAATCGACAAGACGTTTGATTTGCCTTATACACGTTTACCTCATCCGAAATACAATAAACGAGGAGCAATTCCGGCATACGATATGATCAAATTTTCGATCAATATGCACCGTGGTTGTTTCGGTGGTTGCAGCTTTTGTACTATTTCTGCGCATCAAGGAAAATTCATCGCTTCACGAAGTGAGAAATCAATTTTGGCGGAAGTGGAACAAGTGGTGAACGATCCTGATTTCAGAGGTTATATTTCCGATTTGGGAGGACCGTCTGCCAATATGTATAAAATGAAGGGGAAAGACGAGGATATTTGCGCCCGTTGCTCCAGTCCGAGTTGTATTCATCCCGTGATTTGTAACAACCTGGATACTTCGCACAAACCGATGACGGAATTATACCGCAAGGTAGATGCGAATCCAAAAGTGAAAAAGGCATTTGTAGGTTCAGGTGTCCGTTACGATTTATTGGTGGATGATTTCAACAAAAACAATGAGGATGGAAACCACGATGAATACATCGAACAATTGGTAACCCGTCATGTTAGCGGAAGATTGAAGGTTGCTCCCGAACATACATCTGATGCGACTTTACGTGTGATGCGTAAACCTTCGTTCAAGTATTTCCATAAGTTCAAGGAGAAGTATGAAAAGATTTGTGATAAACACGGATTAAAGCAACAATTAATTCCTTATTTCATCTCTTCTCATCCTGGTTGCGAGGAAGAAGACATGGCAAATTTGGCTGCTGAAACCAAAGACATGGGATTCCAATTGGAGCAAGTGCAGGATTTTACTCCGACACCGATGACAGTGGCTGAGGTAATCTATTACAGCGGTGTTCATCCGTATACATTGAAACCGATCAAGACCGTTAAAACCAAAGAAGAAAAGTTAAACCAAAATAAATTTTTCTTCTGGTACAAACGCGAAAACAGGGATTGGATCAGACAACGCTTGCAACAAGCAAAACGTCCAGATTTGATCGATAAACTTTTGGGTGATCAGGAAGAAAAAAGTGGAAAACCGGTTCCCAAGTGGCTAGAGGAAAGACGCAAGAAGGGGAAATAGAATAGTGGATTCAGGACAAAAAGATTAACTTTATTACTGCTTCGCGGTCAATGATTTTAAGACTTTTTATCTCGAAGGGATTACCATTTTCCTCCTTGAGGAGGGATTAAGGGAGGTGACAAATTTTCGTTACATCTCCTTCCAAATCTCTTCAGCATCCTGTAAAAACAAAATCAGAAAATAAAAATCCAAAACGGTTTTTTCGAAATTTTCGGGTTGAGGACTTTGATTTTGAAGAAGATACCCAAAAAATGCTTCCTGCACACTTTTCCTTAAATCTGTTGGTGGAACGAATTGAAATAGATTGTTTAGCTTTTCGGTTAATTCCTTTGTATTTGTAGCTTCCATAAATTTATCGTCATATTATTGTATGACAAACATAGTAAAAAAATAAATATGTCAACTTTTTATATGACTAAATTGTCGTATAATTAATTGACATTTGGATTGTGAATAAAGAAGAATTAAAAAGAAAGTTAGGGCAACAAATTGTTGAACTTCGAACTCAAAAAGGATGGTCTCAAGCTGATTTGGCTAGAAACTGTAATAAAGATCGACAAGCGATTGAGAAATTAGAGAATGGTAAGGTCAATCCAACTTTGTATTCATTATTTGAAATTGCTAATGCACTTGAAATTCCCTTGAAGAAGTTGGTTAGTTTTTGATAGAATTTCTAGTTTTCAGATTCCTTCAAATTTTTCAATAGTATCGCCAATAAGCTTTCCGACAGTACCATCTACAGTTTTATCTAAAATATATTTGCCAATATCTGCGAGTTTAATTTTCGCCCATATCCTAGCTATTCCGCTTTTCAAATCGCCTTGCGTTTGTATTTTTAAGGACTCAATATCTCTTTTTATTTTGTCAAGATCAAATTTTATTTCTTGAATTTTATTTTGATCATAATCTTTGTCATTTAGTTCATCAAGAATATCAGAAATATTATCACAAAATTGGTATGCATGTTTCTTTTGAATATCATCAATCAATAGATCAGTATTTTCAGCAGTTAAACCTAGTTTTTCCATTAAATCTGAATGAATATCTATAAGTTTTTTATCTGTGTATATACTTTCGTATTTAAGTATTTCTAAAACGGATTTTTCCCATGAATTAATAGATAAGGGCAATTTATTTGCATGAATATTTATAATCGCACCTATCCCTATTGTGGATTATTTATATGTTATTCTTATATTGGTAGTTCAAAAAATGAATTATGAAGGATGAAGATTTAAAAAAGAAAGA
>CAIUKX010000598.1 GCA_903899795.1 uncultured Flavobacteriales bacterium | reverse complement strand
TTGAATGATACTTTTTTCAACATTAACAACGGTTTTACCTCCTTCAATTTTTATGAATGGTTCTCGAGAAACAACGGTTACTTCATTTATTTGTGAAGTATTTGGAAGTAAAATGACAATTCCTAAGTCGTATGAAGTTTGTTTTGAATTTAAAACAATACTATCACTGATGAGTGATTGATGATTATCGCTTCCAAATTCAGCGAAATAAGTACCTTCCTTTATTTGACTTATTAAAAACTCCCCTTTTTCATCCGAAACTCCACTTTTGTATAAAGAAGAATCAGTACTATTTTTTATTAAAACCGTTTCAAAGCTTAACAATTGTGTGTTGTTATCTTTAAGTATACCTTTAATAGTATAATTTTGAGAAAATAGATTATTAGTTATTATGAGAAATAAAATTACAAGTGGACTAAGATAAAGCTTCATTTATGTGTGTTAATAATGTTAAAAAAACAAATGTAATCAGTGATTTTTGAATGATTTTCAAAATTAAGAAAATAATTGAAAAAGGTAACCACACGATGAAAAATGATATATAAACAGATTTCATTTACTCACAAAAAATTTAGTTCACTATTTTTTTAAGGTGACTCTGGTAAAGTTTCGTTTATATTTTAACTTTACAGTTAAAATTCATATGAAGATGAAAGTGTTTTTTATATTGTGTACTCTTTGTGTTATTACTGGTACAATACTACGAATTTCCCATTTTGGAATTGGGGTTTGGTTTATGATTTTTGGGATTGCTCCAGCTTTGTTTTACTTCCCATTGAAAAATCGGCAAAAAAAATCTGAGAAAAACAAATTTGAATAACATTTACATCGAACTTTATTGGAGATCACTTAAATATGGATTTATCGACATCCAGCCAATGGATACGATGATTTTCTAAAATAATAAGTGGATTTATTACTGTGAAAGAGAGTTTAAATCCTTTGATTTTCGAATGAAATTTGTTTGTTGTAGAAACGCGTGGAACATGGATAACAGAAATATACAATAATTGTAAATTGTGTATTCCGGTAATATAATTCCACTTCATTTACACATAATTATGTCCGTAAAAAGAACAGCACCTAATTTATTATCAGAAATACTGATCACATTTTATTTGTTTTTTATGATTATTTCAGAAAAAAATGAAGAAAACCTCAAAAAAGTGACCTTGTAAAACCTTGCATAAGCTGGCAACAACATGGAAAAAGCAAGGACTCAACATGGGAAATGCTTATTTCCAAATTTGGTCAAAAAAGTTAGCTTAAAGTGAGTTTACTAACAAGTTTAAAATTTGAAATAATTTCAAAAAAATGTAAGAAAATGAAAATGGCTTCGTTCTAATAGTATGGAAAGCAAAGAATCACCTCAAAGCCTCTTCGAAAAGGAGTATAAATACGCCTATAACGAACTTAAAAAACTGTTTTTGTCTCGAATGAAAACAGCATCAGAGAAAGAGTATACCTACAATTATTACAAAAAACTTACTTTGAAAGGAACTCTTCGATAGGTCAAAATACTGCCTATTTTGAAAAGCTAACAGTTACATTTAATCACTTTACGAAATTGAATAAAAAAAATGCGATTGAAACCACCTTGAAGCATATCGATACATTTAAAGAACTCAGCCAAAGAGCCTATGATCAGGCATCTTGCGTTTACATACTAAATCCGACAAGTTATTGTATTGAAGAACTCCCAGAATGCTATCAATATGGGATTATTGAAGATGGATGCCGGCTTGCTTTTTTAATGGAAATGGAAGTGAAACTATTGGGATTTTCGGAGGATGATGTAATCAAACTGCTCGCTCATTATTCTGCAACACAGAAATTACTGGTCGATGTGGATAAGTTCTATCGTTTAAAAATGGATGTTGAATTACCTCCAAGTAAACATCAGCATCAATTCTCCAGAACACAATCCGTTCTTATGGCACATTACATCTTTGAAATGGCAGGAATAGATCGCAATCAAACGGATATAACCGTTTGCTCGGAAATTCTTCTTTGTATGCTTAAAATTCCTTACGATAAAATCGCCAATACTGAGATATATGAAAAAATGCGAAAGCTTTTTACTATTTCTTCTCCAAAAAAAATGCTAGAAGATTTAAGACTCGTAAGAACCTATTTAGTGAAGCTTAATAATCATAAAGTCCTTGAATCCATTGATCTACAGATCGAAAAATTGAATAAACTGAACAAATAAAATCTGCCTTTTCTTTCTTGTAATACTCCGGAATTATTATCCATTCACTATTTTTTGAAATCTAGGAGTACCGATCTACTACCCCGATGGCAAAAAGTGCCATATCTTTACAAAGTAGTAAGTGATTCATAACACTTATGGCAAAGTAGTATTCATCTAAATCAAAGTATCGAAAGAAAAAAGTAATTCAATTAAACATCAACAAATCAAATCAAAAGCAATGGAAGTAGTTTTAATCTTAAACAGCCTTATACTGGTTGTCTCAATTTGGTATCTGTTAGATCTTAAAAAAATCTGTAAAAGTATCACAAAGAAAATCAAGTAGTAATTCGGCAAAAAAGTGTTGACAGTAATGACCCTCGATCGTATTTTATTTTTCACAAGCTGGACTTGTTCTAAAATAATTACTCATCGAAAACCAGCTAAGTCGCAACTGGTATGATTGAAGAAGTTCTCGGGTAATGGATCGATTGAATCGAACATTAGACCCAGTAATGAGAACGGTCGTACCTTTTAATCATTTAAAGTAAGCTTTAAGTGATCGGCAACAGGTTGAAACATTTGTTTTCAACTTAGACATCCCCAAAGCACACGGGATAAAACACAGAAAAGATAAAACAAATCTTAATTCTGTGCGACTATTTAAAAGACTGTAGTATTGATCCTATCGAATTTATTCGAAAAAGGATTTTGTAAAGCTATTTTCTTGAATGGTTATTACTGAGCTTTTTACTCAATTAACAAGAGATTACAAAAATTACAACCGGAGTACACAACAACACAAGAAAACTGGTGTTCCGCTTCGCTTATAAAATGACTTGTTCATTTAACGGAGTGGATTACCCTTTCTATGCTATTAAATACAATCCACCAAAAACTAGTAAGGAGCAAGAAAGAAAAGTTAACCAATCGTAAATAAGTAAATCAAGTTGAACACCTAAATCAATATAAAATGGAAATTATAGTTTTTGAAAAAGAGAGTTTTAATAAACTCATAGATGAACTTACAATCAGGATCATCAGAAATATTGATAAGCATTACGAAAAAAGTGAATGGATCGATGAAGCTGAAGCAAAATCACTTTTGGGAGTTAAGAGCAAATCTAAGCTTCAACAATTGCGTGATAATATCAAAATTGAGTTTAGTCAGTTTGGAAAAATTATCCGGTACAGCAGATCAAGTATTTTAACATTTTTGGAACAAAACAGGGTTGGACTCCACAAATTTTGACTTTAACATCCAAAAATTATTAACAGGGGATTTCAATTGAAGTTCCCTTTTTTACTCACTCAAAAATTCCGGAGTTCCAATACTTTCAAAAATAATTTTCACTTGATTGATCGTGTAGAACCTGCCTATTCTGATCCCAATTTTTGGATTGAATAGTTTAATTCCTTTTTTAAATGTTCGGACATCAACTTGATAGATTTCTGAGAATTTCTTTAAGGGATAAGCCTTTAGGTATAGATTATGAGACTGCGATATAAAATTATTAATAATGCATGCTGATTTTAATAATTTTTCAAAATTTTCAAAATTTTCCACTTTTTAACCGCTTTTGCTGAGTTTTGCATCAAATGACACATCGCTCCGCTTCAATTACACATCAATGTCTGCATCACTCCGCATTACTTACACATCATTATACCATGATATTTTGTCAATTTGTATCGTACTATATCGATTTGAATAAAATGGCATATTGCTACACAATTGAAAAATATTGAAAAGTAAATAGCATAAACAGACAAAAGTGTCAATTGACATATTTTTTTGGCAATAAATTGTTTCAAATGAATTAATCACATATAATTTATGCCATGGAAATCATAGTTTTTGAAAAAGAGAGTTTCTATAAACTCATAGATGAACTTACCATAAGAATCATCAGAAAAAGTGAAAAGCATTTTAATAAAGAAGAATGGGTAGATGAAAGTGAAGCAAAATCACTTTTGGGAATAAAAAGTAAATCTAAGCTTCAACAATTGCGGGATGACATCAAAATTGAGTTTAGCCAATTTGGAAAAATTATCCGATATAGCAGATCAAGTATTTTGAGGTTTTTGGAGCAAAATAGGGTTGGATTGGATAGATTTTGAGTGTTGAATGAAAAGAAACGGATGAAAGTTGAAAATTTTCATCTGTTTCTTTTTGTGGTTTCTCTGGACTCAATTCAATTTTGTTGAGCCAAAATTTGGGTTCGAATTCATTTGAATTTATTACTTTCGATCTGTCTTAGAATTAAATAAAAATACTCTTTGAAAGGATTCGTTGAATTCCTAAATTCAAAAATTATTTATCATAATGAAAAAAATAAATCCGCAAAATGGGAAGAGAACATATTTTAAAATTATTAGAAGATACCCCCGAGTTCATTGATAGTCCAGTTGAAATGAATGAAGCAAATTTTCCCATTAATATATACAATGGTCAATTTTTAATTGAGCATGAAAAAAGTCAAATCAAAGTTGATGGATATATAAGTTACAAATGGCTTCCCGATTCAGGAGCTTATTTCTATGGATCAATTCAAACTAATGAGGTCAATATCTATGAACTAAGAGATGTAAATGATTTAAAAATCATTGTAGATGACATTGAACTAGGATCAGGCTTTATAATTTCAGCAAATTTCGGAACATCTAAAACTGATATTTCAATTAAAGGTGTATTATCTAGAAAAGCAGTACTAGGAGACAATTCGGTTTCAGTAAATAAAATTCGATTTTCTATTCCAAATTTTAAAGAATTTTATGGTGAAACTATTAAGAGAATAACCGAAGAGAATATTTATAATTCGAACAGTAGATTTGTTTTAGAGAATGCGAAATATACTATTACAATTGACAAATGCTACAATTATAAAGAGCTATATCAATCGTTAGATGAAAATGGGGGCTATATTATTTTATATGGTGGTGAATTAACTAGTAAAAAAGGTCTGCTTACATTTGATAATTCTAAAAATATTTTTCATTGTCTTGATATTTTTCTAAGTTTTTTAAATGGGCGAACTACTTCGACTTTATTTTTGCATGGAATTTATGATGATCAAATTTTGTGGAAAGATTATACTAATCAACGCAATAAAAGCTATAAATATGTTCAAACTTGGTCCCATAGCGATTCAAAAAATCACAATAAATTATGGGAAAAGTTTAGTGATTTATGGAAAAATGAGGATGATAAAAATTTCTTAATCACTTTGATTAATTGGTATGTTGAAACGAATGGTAATACAGATTTTCCCGAAGGTTCAATTGTTATGGCTCAAACAGCATTAGAATTACTATATAATTGGTGGATTATTGAACATAAAAAACTGATTATTGGAAAGGATACTGAAAATATTAACGCAGCCAACAAAATTAGATTACTTCTTTCTCAATTGAATATTCCTTATAACGCTCCTGAATCATTTATCTCCTTACAAAAATACATTAAGGACAATAAATTTGTTGATGCGCCTGAAGCTGTCGTTCAAATTAGGAATGCTATTGTTCATTCACAAGAAGAAAAAAGAAAAAAATTAAATGCTATTGATGATAGAGTTATATATGAAGCTCTGCAGCTTTGTATTTGGTATATAGAAATGGGATTATTGTGTATTTTGGAATTTTCAGATTATTATCATAACAGATGTTCAATAGGTAGAAACGAAATTGAATATGTTCCTTGGGTAAAAAAGAGGAATGGATCGGAAACTATATAAAATTGGATAAATTTTGAGGATAGAATGAAAAAGTTATTAACAGGGGATTTCAAGCGGAATCCCTTTTTTATTAACTCTGGTAGCACGCAATAAGCACGCAAGCAATAAAAAAAGGCTTTCAGAATAATCTCTGAAAGCCTTTTGTGTCTTGATGCTCCCTCTCCTGGGCTCGAACCAGGGACCCTCTGATTAACAGTCAGATGCTCTAACCAGCTGAGCTAAGAAGGAATTCAGCTTGCATCTCTGCATTGGCGAGGGCAAAGATAAGTAAAGAATTTATTCTGCAATCAAAAAACGGAAAAAAATTTCAGGAATAATATAGGAAATCCGCCATTAACACACTTAATTCCTTATAAATCATCCTTTTTAAGATGAAAAATCCTACAGATTTCTTGTGAATTTAATCCGTCTGAATGATGATTGCGTCTTTAAAACCGTTGGTTTGAACCTTTTTCAGTACTGCATTTCCTGCTTCTCGTGAATCAAACGCTCCAACCAAATACCGGTATTTGAAATCACTGCTTGTGTTTACTTTTTGACGAACAACCTTCTCCCCCAATTTTTTGAAACTGTCTGAATCTGTATCGATCGGTTCGCGTGACGACATGATTTGAATCGAGAATTTTCCGCTAGTTTTTGCATTATCCGTTGTAGCTACTGTATTTGTTGTAGTCGCTGGTTTCACCGTTTTCACAAAATTGGTTGTTGGATGTTCTTTCTGCAAAAATGTTCTCAATCCTCGAAAAATAGCCGAAGCCAAAATTTCCTGACCACCCGTTGTGTTCAGATAGTTTGCTTCTTTTTCGTTGGTTAAAAAACCACATTCCAATAATACACTCGTCATGTTGGTGTATTTAAGAACCTGAAGCGTGTGCTCACGATCATCGCTGTCTTTCACTCCTCTTGAATGGCGTCCGGCACGTGATGAAAATTCTTTTTCCATTATTTTCGCCATTTCAACCGATTTAGTACCACTCATTGTATGTACGTGTGATTCCGTTCCGTGTACCATCTGACGTTCACTGGCATTACAGTGAATACTGATGAAATAATCTGCATTGATGGAATTCGCTTTGTAAACTCGATCATCCAAACTGATGAAACTGTCGTCTTTTCGAGTGAAGATCACTTCAACGTTTGTCAAATATTGATCGATGTAAGTACCCACTTTATTGGCGATCAATAAATTCAGTGCTTTTTCAGGGAGTAAGTCTTTGTTTTCAGAAAGATGACCCGTATCCGTTCCGCCGTGACCTGCATCGATCACCACTGTGACTTTTTTCTGAGCAAAAGAAGTGAACGAGAAGAAAAGAATGATACACCAGCCGAAGATGTTGCTTTTCATATTATTGTAGCTAATTTATTTCCGATCACAAAATTACTGCCTTATACGTATATGAATGAATAGCTGATTGGGAGTTTACTAAAAGTGGATTGTTAAAAATAATGGTAAATAAACATATTGCTAAGAAAATTGGATTCATGAACTCAAATTAAAGTCGGACTAGATACTTATAATCATCGAAGCATAGTCTTATTTAAAACTTAATAGAGTAAATGCAAAATCATATTTGAATTAGCTAAAGAGAAAATATTTTACTAATTTATCCTCAAAAAGTAAAAAACCGATTCGAAAAGACAAACCGGTTTTCTTTAGTAGATTTTTTGATGTTCACATAGATATTCCAAATCTATTTCTTTTATTTGTAGTTGTTCGGACATTTTTTTGATGTATCCTCACAAACTAAAACACTTTTGATTGAGAAGGTCATTTTCACCCTTCGAAGATCCGGTTTTCAATTTAAATTTCTGATTGTTTATACAGTCCATTGAAAACTTTCTCAACTATTTTTGACTTCATTCCGTAGTTATTCGTTCCAAAAGTAATCATTTTTTTCATAATGAGAAAATATTTTTCCTTATTGAGAATTAATTAGTCTCATTATTAAACAGCCTAGTACTCAGAATTTGATGAATATTGTACCGATGTCTGTGCACATAGGAAATATCATCAAAGAAGCTGTTAAAAAGCGTGGAATAAAAGTCACCGCATTTGCGGATGAGATCAATTGTTCACGCCGAAATGTTTATGAAATCTTCAAGAAAAAGAACATTGATACAGAGCTACTTTTGATGATCTGTGACAAACTCAACGAGAATCTTTTCCTTCACTATATTTCGGAACAAGATCTTTCAAACCTACAAAACAACAAATACGCAGAATTCCTCATCGAACGATTGACGCAAGGTGGACAAAAAGCAGCAGAACCGGATGTGGTGTATCAAACAAGCACCAACGCCTCAGCTGAATTACTAGCCATCATTGAAGAATTGAAACAAGAAGTTGACAGACTGAAAGGTTTGAAAAAATAGACTTTACTACTCAAGCACAAATTAATAGTTAGCATTTGTACTCACAATACTATTGCTATGTTTGTTCCGTATTAAACGAATGTTAAAATGAAAAAAACAGTAGTAAGTATCTTCTTCGTAGGTTTATTCGCTTCATTATTTGCACAAGATGTAACCACGAATGCTGAAAAAAGTGAATATAAATTCACAAAAATTGCATCGCTGGATGCTACACCGGTATTAAGTCAGGGAAATACTGGAACTTGCTGGAGCTTTTCCGCACTTTCTTTCTTTGAATCGGAATTGATTAGAAAAGGAAATAAAACACCGGCTGTTTTATCTCAAATGTTTATTTCCCGTAAAGCGTATGAAGCGAAAGCTGATAAATACGTTCGAATGGATGGAAAAACAAACTTTTCTGAAGGTGGAGCATTCCACGATATTCCTTATGTAATCAGAAATTATGGTATAGTACCTCAATCTGTGTATTCAGGTTTACTTCCTGGATGCGATGAATACGATCACAGTGAAATGTTCAGCGTATTGAACGGAGCAATCAAAGGATTGTTGGACTACATGCAAAACTCAATGGGTTCAGATGGAATTTCAAATTCTTGGAAAACTGCAATGAACGGAATTTTAGATGCTTACTTTGGAGCTGACGTGAAAGAATTCGATTTCAACGGGAAAAAATACACCCCTAAAACGTATGCTCAATCTTTAGGATTGAATATGGATGATTATGTTTCTCTAACATCTTTTACAAACCACGATAAATACGCTAAATGCCAATTGGCAATTCAGGATAACTGGTCATGGGGTGAAAGCTACAATGTTGATATGAATGACTTGGTGGATGTTGCTGAAAATGCGTTGAAAAATGGATACACAGTTGCATGGGGAGCAGATGTTTCTGAAAAAGGATTCAGCTATAGAAATGGAATTGCAATTGTACCGGAAGATCCTTCAACTGTTGAGGTATCAGGAAGAGACAATAGAAACTTCTCTGACGCAGGAGCTGAAAAGAAATCTAATGCATTCCTTACACCGATGAAAGAATTGACAATCACTCCGGAACTTCGTCAAAAAGCATACGATAACAAAACAACTACTGACGATCACGGAATGCACATTGTAGGAATCTATAAAGACCAAAACGGGACGCGTTTCTTCCTCGTAAAAAACTCTTGGGGAACAGGAAATTATCCGAAAGGATATTTATATGTATCAGAAAATTACTTAAAATACAAAACGATTAATATCTACCTTCACAAAGACGGAATCACCGCTGGCGTGAAAAAGAAGTTAAGTTTATAATTTAACGTTGAAACTAATACTTGATAAAGTTTTATCAAATATAGTTGGATATTATAATTTTTTTAGTAATTTACATGTTGAAATTCTAAATATACTACTGAAATGAATAGATTAACACCGGCAGAAGAGCAAGTAATGCTTCGTTTATGGAAATTACAAAAAGCATCAATTAAACAAATCGTGGACCTATATCACGATCAAGTTCCGGCATACAACACAACCTCAACCATTGTGAGAATTTTGGAGCGTAAAAAGTTTGTAAAACACAAACCAGTAGGAAGA
>CAIUKX010000597.1 GCA_903899795.1 uncultured Flavobacteriales bacterium | reverse complement strand
GTACTTCGACCTGACAATTGTATTGTTTACAAGATGCTAGGAGCAGTTTCCAATCTATACTATCTTTTTCCTGAAGAATGAATTCCTTAATGTCACAGATATGTTTCATTGAAGTTCCTCTTTCATGCGTCAAGTGTTTGTAATAATGAATGCATAAATGTTGCAGTTGATCAGTTGGAGAAAAAAGATGAGTTGTTATAAGTGATGATTTGGATTTTATCGCTCGATCCCAATATTCTTCGATTGGTATTTTATAAGTTGTAAGTTGGGGATGGATGTGTATGTGTAGTTCAATTTTTGTCTTATTTATCATGAACGTATATGGATGGTGTGAACCACTCATTTTTGTGGCAAATTTTGAAATTTCATTTTCAATGGGGCAAATTGTCCATCCATTTTGTAAAAAAAGTTGTTTGTATTTCTCAAGATCGGAAGCTTTTATCAATAAATCGATATCGCTCATGGGTCTCAATCCTAAATCTTTATATAGAATATCAAGTAATGCCAATCCCTTGAGAGGAATCATCTCAATGTTGTTGGTGAATAGAATTTTTGCGATTTCTTTGAAATCTTTCAGTTTTAGGGTATTGTTGAAGTAGATGTCTAAATATCTTTTTTTTGAATTTGAAATGATCGAATTTGGAATTTTTTCTTTGTTTGGAAGTTGGTTAAAATTTTTATAAATCAAATGGAGCAATCCATTTTTCTTGACTTTTGACATAAATGACTTCCAATCTGGATTTGAAGTTAGAAATTCATCAATTTGAGAAATGTCCTCTTCTGATAACTTCAGCTTAGTAAATAAAAGGATTATTTTATCTTCAGTATTCATCGAGTGATAGAGTCAGTAGTACTTATTATTTAAAATTGAAAGAAAAATTAGTTTGAGATCGAAAAGTGAGCAATTTAGTCAAGGTTAATAAATTCAAGAATTGATTTTAAACAATGATCAATTGAATTCGATTCTGTATTGATAATCAGATCAGAGTTTTTTGGAGTTTCAAATGAAGAACTGATTCCTGTGAAATTTTCAACAGTTCCTGCTCTTGCTTTTTTGTATAAGCCTTTTACATCTCGTTTTTCACAAAGTTCGATGCTACAATCGATAAATATTTCGATGAAGTTATCTTTACCGATTATTGTTTTGGCAATATTTCTCATTTCCTCGGTTGGTGTGATAAAAGAGCAGATTGTAATTATATTACTCTCAACAAATAGCTTTGCTACTTCAGCAGCTCTGCGAATGTTTTCAATTCTATCTGATTGTGAGAAACCTAGTCCGGCATTAATTCCATTTCTTAAAACATCACCATCCAGTATTTTTGTAGTATAGCCTTTTGATTTCAAAATGCCCTCAAATCCAACAGCTAATGTACTCTTTCCAGCACCTGATAATCCTGTAAACCAAATGGCTAATCCTTTTTGTGATAAAATCGAATCGTGTTTATATTTTTCGATCATGCTTTATTTTTTGCATTGGACACGAAGATAATAAACTAATTTGGAAGTTTTAAAATCAATACTAATTTACTTTTTTGTGATTACTTGATTCATGATATATTTTCATGAAAATAGGTTGTTATAG
>CAIUKX010000596.1 GCA_903899795.1 uncultured Flavobacteriales bacterium | reverse complement strand
TGAATTTGTTTTTTTCATCATATAACTGTTTCGAAACGGGCTGTTTTGAGCATTGATCACATCGTAAAACACACCGGCATTTACTCTTACAAAACCATTGAATTCACGTGAAAAACCTCCTCCGATGAAGCATGTCAACACCCAATTTCTTTGTGCGTAATTATATCCAAAAGAATAAGGTGTATTCAACATTTCAACCTCTACCCCGCCGAAAACCATATTTCCGTATCTTGCGTGTAAAAAAGCTCCACCCCCATAGATCGTGTAGGAATAATTTGCTCCGTTACTTTTTGAATAACTCTTCATCATACGGAAAGAAGGTCCGGCGATGACATTATCACTCACTTTAAAACCATATTTAGCTCCAAAGCCATAATTCCCTCCTAAAGTCGAGGCACTGGCATAACCTTCAACACCTATTTCAGAACCATTTACATCAATTGTTGGTTGTTGCTGCGAGATACTGCAAAAAATAAAACCTGTCACAAAGAGAGTTACCAAAAATATCGATTTCATACGCTAAAATTTTAAGCAAATATAAACAAAATCATTTCTGTTGAATTTTAACTGTTGAAATCTAATAGAACCTTTACTTTCTTTTCCGAACTTGAGGAAGTATCTTTGTCGAAAATTACCGGATATGCATTTATTGGATGGAAAAGCCACATCAGAGGAAATCAAAAGAGAGTTAGCACTTGCTGTACAAGAACGAAAAAGAAATGGAAAAAAAATTCCACATCTCGCTGCCATTCTTGTCGGTAATGATGGTGGTTCTTTGACTTATGTTAATGCAAAAGTGAAAGCATGTGAGCAAATCGGTTTTGAAAGTACACTAATCAAATACGATGAATCCGTTCCGGAAGAAATTTTATTAGCAAAAGTACAAACCTTAAATGATGATAAAAGCGTTGATGGATTTATCGTTCAACTTCCTTTACCGAAACACATCGATGAATTAAAAATTACGCAAGCAATTGATCCCCGAAAAGATGTGGATGGATTTCATCCGGTTAATCTCGGAAATATGATCTTGAACATTTCAGGATTTCTTCCTGCTACACCTGCTGGTATTGTTGAATTATTGAAAAGAAATAATATTGAAACCGAAGGTAAAAATTGCGTCATTATTGGAAGAAGTAATATTGTTGGTCAACCATTGAGTATCTTATTAGCACAAAATACAAATCCAGGAAATTGCACGGTAACATTGACGCATAGTAAAACAAAAAACCTCAAGGGAATTTGTAAAGCAGCCGACATTTTGGTTGCTGCCATCGGTCGTCCTGGTTTTGTAACTGAAGATATGGTAAAAGAAGGTGCTGTTGTAATCGATGTAGGAACAACAAGAGTAATTGATGATTCACGTGCAAGAGGTTGGTATTTGAGTGGCGATGTTGACTTCGAAAAAGTAGCTCCAAAATGTTCTTATATCACACCCGTCCCAGGTGGCGTAGGACCAATGACAATCGCATCTTTAATGATCAACACTTTGAAAGCGATGGAATTGAAAGGAAAATAATGATTCGATAGCAACTAGGTTCAGCGATCGTATCATTTTTATTTTTAACTCTATCTTATTTTCAG
>CAIUKX010000595.1 GCA_903899795.1 uncultured Flavobacteriales bacterium | reverse complement strand
TTCAAAAGCAAAAAAAAATAAACTCGAAATTGTCTTGTCAAACGATGTTAAAACTCTGGTTGCTATTTTCAAAGAAAATGGAGGGGATCAGATCAAAGATATTACCTCTGAACATTTTACTCGTCTGGAACATTTGCTTGAAGTGATGAAGGAACTGAAAGTGGGGAAAATTTACGAATGTTGGAAAGGTAAAGAACTACTTGCTGCTGCTGCATTTTCTAATACGGGAGGTCGTGTTACCTATATTAAAGGTGGTTCGACAAAAGAGGGGCGAAATCTTGGAGCGATGCACATGATTATGGACGATGTAATTCATTTGAACAGTGAAAAGGATTTGTTTTTCGATTTTGGTGGATCATCTATTCCACAGGTAGCGAAATTTAATGCCAATTTTGGAACTGAAGATTATCACTATCAGCGACTGTATCAAAATAATTTGCCTTTGTTACTTAAACTTTTAAAAAAGTAAACGCCGATTTTTCAATGAAAAAAGTCTTTATTAGAAATACCGCGGTGGATATTTTATTACTTTTAGCCTCCAATAAAATTTAAACACAATGTCAAAATACAACTGGACAAAAATAAAAGATTATACCGATATCAAATTTGAGTTTTTTGAAGGGATAGCAAAAATAACGATCAACAGACCAAGAGTTTATAATGCTTTTAGGCCGGAAACGAACATGGAAATGCTGGATGCTATGAACATCTGCCGTGAGAGAAATGACGTTGGTGTTATCGTTTTAACTGGAGAAGGTGACAAAGCATTTTGTTCAGGAGGTGATCAAAATGTGAAAGGAATCGGAGGTTATATTTCCGAAAATGGTGTTCCACGTTTGAATGTGCTGGATCTACACAAAGCTATTCGTTCGATGCCAAAGCCTGTAATAGCGATGGTGAATGGTTATGCAATTGGTGGAGGACATGTTCTTCACGTTGTTTGTGATTTGACAATTGCATCTGAGAATGCTATTTTCGGTCAAACAGGACCAAAAGTAGGTAGTTTCGACGGTGGTTTTGGATCTTCTTATCTGGCAAGATGTGTCGGACAGAAAAAAGCACGTGAAATTTGGTTTACGTGTAACCAATACAGTGCAGAAGAAGCAGAAAAAATGGGAATGGTAAATAAAGTGGTTCCTTTTGACCAATTGGAAGATACGACTGTAGATTGGTGCCGAACCATTATGATGAGAAGTCCTTTGGCTATTCGAATGATCAAACGTGGATTGAATGCGGAATTGGATGGTCAGCATGGAATTATGGAGTTGGCAGGCGATGCGACTCTGATGTATTATTTGACTGAAGAAGCCCAGGAAGGAAAACATGCGTTTCTTGAAAAAAGACAACCGAATTTCCAGAAATTTCCAAAATTTCCTTGAATAAAAATAATGTGCAATGTGATCTAATCAAAATTCATTAATTCATTTAAAATGAAAAAAACACTAATCTTAATTTCCCTGATTGCATCAGGATTTGCTGGAGCTACTGAAAATTGGATGCGTTATTCTGCAATTTCTCCAGATGGACAAACGATTGCATTTTCGTACCAAGGAGATATTTTCACAGTGCCGGTCAAAGGTGGTGATGCAAAACAGATCACGTCTCATACAGCGTACGACTATATGCCGGTGTGGTCGAATGATTCGAAGAAAATTGCTTTTGCAAGTAATCGTTTCGGGAATTTTGATGTATTTTTAGTGGATAAAGAAGGTGGATTACCAAATCGTTTGACTTTTCATTCAGCGAATGATTTTCCTTACGATTTTACAGCTTCGAATGATAAGGTGGTTTTTGGTTCCAGTCGTTTGGATCACCCAAAATCCATGCAATTTCCTACCGGAACGTTGAGTGAGTTGTACGAAGTATCAGTCAATGGAGGAAGGGAAATACAATTTCTGTCCATACCTGCTGAAGCGGTCAATTTCAGTAAAGATGGAAACTTCATGTTGTTTCACGATGTAAAAGGGTATGAAGATGAGTGGAGAAAACATCAAACCTCTTCTGTAGCAAGAGATTTGATCTTGTACGATGTGAAAAATAAAAATTTCAAGAAATTGACAGATTGGAATGGTGAGGATCGAAATCCGGTTTTTATTGATAATAATTCTTATTATTTTTTATCCGAAAAATCAGGTTCTTTTAATGTTTGGAAAGGGTCGGTGAACGGTGGAGCAGCTGAAAAAGTAACAGATTTTAAGACACATCCGTTACGTTTTTTATCGAAATCTGACGATGGAATACTTTGCTTTGGTTACCACGGCGATATTTATACGTTTTCAAATGGTGTTGCTCAAAAAATTGAAATTACAGTTCGTAAAGACAATTCGAAAAATGATTTGGAAATTATTCATGTGGGTGGAAATGCGAGTGAATTTGCCGTGTCACCCAACGGAAATGAAATCGTATATGTTTTCAAAGGTGATGTTTTTGTAAGTTCTGTGGAATTTGGAACAACGAAAAGAATTACCAATACTCCTGAGATGGAACGAAGTGTTTCTTTTAGTCCCGATGGTAAGAAAATTCTATTTGCTGGAGAAAGAAATAAATCGTGGAACGTATACGAAGTAACTAAAGTTCATGTGGATGAGAAAAGTTTCTTCAATTCAACTTTATTGAAAGAGACAGCATTGGTGGAAACGGCAGATGAAGAATTTGATCCGAAATATGCTCCAAATGGGGAAGAAGTGGCTTTTTTAAAAGAGAGAACAACTTTATGCGTTTATAATTTGAAAACGAAATTGGTGAGAACAATCTTGCCGGGAAGTTACAATTATTCATATTCAGATGGAGATCAGTATTATACATGGTCACCTGACTCAAAATATTTTTTGGTTCAATTTTTTGAATTTGATCGTTGGAATTCGGACATCGGTTTGGTTTCGGCTTCAGGAAAAGATAAACCTTTGAATTTAACCCAAAGCGGTTATGGAAATTCAATGCCTAAATTTTCGCAAGATGGT
>CAIUKX010000594.1 GCA_903899795.1 uncultured Flavobacteriales bacterium | reverse complement strand
GTCGTTCAAGATTGGACGACCTCTTCTATTTTTAAAGTACTTACATCCTTCAGATAAATAAAAACGCACCTATCCCTATTGTGGATTATTTGCGGTATAGTTCTTTGAGATATAGTAAATAGACCCCTCGACAAATACACATTCATCGAGGGATATAATTTCACAATTATATGCTATTGGTTCTTTTTCCTGCTATTGCGCACACAATAAAAGAAAATTGAATTATTAAACCAATAACTTCTACTGGGAGTGTGACATCCCTTTTAATAAACTGATGTTTTTTCATGATAATTGCTTTTTTAATTTAACATTTAAAATGAATCCGTGCGCACAGTTCATTGGCTTTAATTACTATATTTCAAAGGACTTTTTAATTTTATAAAAATGAGTAAATTACCAAGCTACAAAGTGAAAGTCCGAAAGAAGCGTAACATATATATTCAGAAACTATGTAAAATTTGTGGGGTGGAATATGTATTTTCGTGTATGATTCGTTATTCCCGTCTTCCAATCCTCGTAAATATACCACGCGACGGTTCCGAAGCCGATTTAAAAGATGCACTTCGCTATATAGAACGATTGACCCGAAAAGGATACCGATTGACAATAACAAGATTGTAATAGAGAAAAATATATGCTTATAAAACGACTGATCATTTTCTGATTTTAAAGATATAATTAACCCTAAAAATGCAACGGCAATTGTTAATATATTTTTGAGCCAATCAAAATATTTTTGTTGTCTTAAATTCTGAATCTCCTCAATTCTATCTATCTGATTATCAATTTTTCTAATTATATCATCCATATCCTACAAACATAGTAAATAAAGTTAAAATAATCCACAATAGGGATATGTGCGAATAAAAATCTCATTGGCCAGGTTCTTGAACCCAATACTAGATGAAATATTGATGCATTCTATTTTACTTGACAGTTTGACATATTCAAGATAGATATGTTCATTTTCATCGTTATCCGAAATGCCTAAAATATCAAAAATTGTGTCACTCAAGTTTAGATAATATTGTGACGGACTTAAACCTAATTTCTGCAGTCCCAATACAAGTTTTGTGTTTTTTAAATCGTCTTCGATTAGCGAGATTATTCTGTTTTCATTGATTGTAAATTCCATTGTTTTTACCTTAAAAGTTGCATGATAAGTACCTGTTTCAATTCGTTCATCAATTGAATTTGTTTTGTAATATTTGACTTTTGCTGTTCTATTTTTGTCACAGCTAAAATGTTTTTTTGTGCTTTGAGAGGATCTTGTTTTAATTTTTCTATTCCGAATAGTAGCACGTTTTGAACATCCTTTTTTCGAATGTATTGAACTGCAGTTCCCATTAAATGACCTCTAAAAACTTTCCCCTGCCACAATCCATAGGTTAACCAAAAAAGTTTCTCTTTATCCTGTTCGTTATTTGTAAAGCATACAAAGCAGTTTGGACAAGGTTCCATAAGTGGTTTACCACTGTTTAGACCTTTGTTTAAAATAAAAAAGTAAAATCCGATACATTGATTCTCCGGATTAAATGTCTTTAGTTTGTGACTTAACATTTTCAACGGATTATAGATTGCGACTGGATTGTTTGGCATTTGGATAGTGAGAAAGAGCAAATACATGTAAGTTCAAAAACATTGTTCTTCTGTTACCAGGTTCCAACTCATCAATTGTTGACTCGATAATTTGAATTTCTTCTAAAAGCTCATTTTTAGTGAGTCTGAGTAAAATACTTTTAATTACTGCGGGGTTTGTTCGACGGTACATATTTATTCGATTAAAATTTATGTTTTCCGTCGCTTCGCTCCGCGCAACCATTTTTGAAGAAAAAAGAAAAACCGAAAAAAAGAAAAAAGAATGCCTTTTTTTCAGAGGTGGAATGCATTCAGACAAGATTTTTGCTAAAAAAATACTACCCTTCCACAATCAAAAAGAGAAGAAGGAAAAACAAAGAATTTTGAAGATGATTTTGAGTGATGAAAAATGAGGAAGGGTGGAGATTTTTTTAGCAAAACCCGGAGGGCTTGAACTTGACTGTATGAATGAAGCCTCTATTTTTGCATGTATTTTTTAATTTTGGAATCCACCGAAAATCAAAATATGATGGTTAAAACAGAACAGAGGCAACCGGAAATTAAAGTCGAAGCAAAATCAAAAATAAGTAACGAAGCTGCATCTATTGAATCGATAAAGAAAGGAAATGGTGCCTACAGCTGTGCGGTGGAGAAGTTTCATATCTGCGTTTTGAAAGTCAAAGGAAGAAAATGGACTGTCAAGAGTTAATACAAACCATTTTGTAAAGGCAGATAAAAACGCAGAAATGGAACGTGGGCGCGAGCCGACTGCGAGTTGAGCGAAGGTGGAAGTGGAGAGCGCTGACTGTTTACTGCAGTTGATTTGGTGCAAAAAATTAACTGCTAAAAAATATTTAGAGAATGAAACAGGTATTATTTTTTCTTGCTTTTACTTTCGTAGCATGTTCTTTTGGACAGTCTTTTGAAATACCAATTATTGGTAAAAATGATACGATTACAAAGCATACTGGTTATTCGGTTTCTTATAATCATAAATATAGACAAGCTAACTGGGTAGCTTACCAGTTGACAAGGTCTGAAACATATAAGCAAATCGATAGAGCTGATAAGTTTATTGCAGATCCTTTGATAAATGGAACTGATAATGCAATTGATTATCAAAAATCAGGTTACGACCGTGGACACCTTGCGCCTGCAGCTGATATGTGTTATTCTGAAGTAACAATGGTAGAATCATTTTATTATTCGAATATGTCTCCCCAATTGCCAGGTTTTAATCGTGGTATCTGGGCAAATTTGGAAACACAAACTCGGCGTTGGGCTGTTAAATATGATTCGTTAGATATAGCTGTTGGACCTATTTTCTCTGACAGTATGAAAGTTATAGGGATTCATAAACTAGCGGTACCAACTGCATATTACAAGGTGATATTGGATCATCACAAGGGGAAAGAAAAGATGATAGGATTTGTTATGAAAAATGAAAGTTCACACTACAATCAATTGTTGATGGGATATCAAAGCGGCACTCGATTACAAAATTATTTCGACATCGCTAGGACTTCACTCGGATACTCGGAAGACTTAAACTTCAATTTCCAACTTGTACTCTTC
>CAIUKX010000593.1 GCA_903899795.1 uncultured Flavobacteriales bacterium | reverse complement strand
TGAATTCAAAAAGGAGCTGGCCAATGCCACCTCAAAAGAAGATACAGATTTTATAAGAGGTAAAGCGATTACATCGTCTAGGGAATTGAACCTTTATCGTTCAGATTATGAAAGTAAATACCCTGGCACTTTATTATGTAGTATTTTTAAAGCAATTGAAACACCAGAAATACCGGGAGGTGTTCATTTACTGTCGGATCGCATAACAAAAGATTCTACTTTTGCTTATAAATATTATAAAAGTCATTTTTGGGATCATTTCGATTTCCATGACGACAGGCTTATCTATACCCCGCTTTATGATGCCAAGCTGGAAGAGTATTTCAGCAAATTGGTACTACCATGGACAGACAGTGTGGAAAAAGAAACTGATGTGCTGCTCAAGAAGGCTAAAGGGACAAAGGATGTGTTTCATTATACGTTGTGGTGGATTACAAAATATGTTGAAGATAGCAAGGTTATGGGTATGGATGAGGTATTTGTCTATCTCGTTGAGAATTATTATATGAAAGGTGACGCATTTTGGTTAACCAATGATGAACTTTCAAAATTTATTGACCGGGCTCAGAAGATTGCGCCAAACGTTATTGGTAACCTTGCTCCAGAGTTAATATTACAAAACATCGTTACCAAAAGGGATGAAAGTTTACAGCATAGGAATAGTAAATATACTTTAGTGTTATTTTATTCACCAAACAGTACTCGATGTCAAAATGAGATTCATGAGTTGCAGCAAACATTTGTAGGTTTATTAAAATCGAAGGGTGTTGAAATTTATTCTGTTGCTACAGAAGGTGATGAAAGCTCAATTATGAATTTTATTTCAAAAAATAAAATTGAAGGATGGACAAACACTTGGGATTCTGATCATACAAGCGATTATCGTAATAAATTTGACGTATATAGTACACCAACTGTTTATCTACTAAATGACAGGAAAATTATTATTGGCAAAAGACTTGACCACTCTAACATAGCAAGTTTAATAGATATGATTGAAAAGAAAAAAAATAGGTAGATCAAAAGTGATTATTATGAATTCTATTTAACAAATAAGATTTTATGTTTATGTTCAAGAATATCGATGACCATTCAAAAATGAAACATTTTACAAAGCTTCTAATTTTCGGATTACTCTTAATATTTTCTTTTGGAGCTTCCATTGTTTATTTAGCAAATAGGTATGATGAAACACATGATTTCAAAGAAATAAAAATTCCTGCTAATAACGGATTTAGCAGTAAGGTTGATATCTGTTTATCGTGTACACGAAAAGAATTTCCAGCTAAATATATTATCGATAGCCTTCTTAAATGTTGGGATTATTCGGAACTAATGTTCATTTTGAATTCGATGGATTCATCCCATGTTCCTGATTTTCAATCTCAATATGTAGATATTTTAACAGATAGCTTGTATTACGGGAATATTTCTAGCTATAAAAAGTATAATCCTGACCTTTTATGCTTTAATTTATTGTGGGCAGAGAGATTAAAAAATTATAGTGAAGTTGATAAAAATAATTCCAGATTATTTTCAGCTATTTCTATGTACTGGTTTAACAAAGTATGTGATAATCTAGGCCAACTCTCTATTGATAATCCCAATCTTAAATTTAAACATTCATTTAAATATTTAGTGACCAGATGTTCTCAGAATAAATACATCCCAGATATTCACAATTCAAATCTCGATAAAACAATTAATTATTTTTTAGAAAAAAAGTGGTTTTATTTATGGACTCGA
>CAIUKX010000592.1 GCA_903899795.1 uncultured Flavobacteriales bacterium | reverse complement strand
TTCATTTTTTGAACTACCAATATAAGAATAACATATAAATAATCCACAATAGGGATAGGTGCGTATTTTATACTAACTTATCAAAATGGTCATCTTCAAAGATGACCTTTTTCCGTTGATGAAAATTCTAGTACATGGAAGTGTGAATTATATAAATTTTCCATAAAGTTCTGCAACACAATCTCATGGAGAAATCAACAACTTTGCAGTAAATAAATTCCCATGTTAGATACAATAAAATACCATCCCGTTGTTGAAGAATTGGTTGTCATGATCAATTCAAACGGATGGAGAGAAATTTTTGAAAAGGCTATCAAAAAAGCCAACAGTAAAAATGTCCCTTTAATAGAAGATGTACAAAACTTGGATCAATACCTCAATTGGATAAATGAATTTCTATATTGGGTACCAAAAGAAAACTCCTCGGGACAAAATGTAAACGATCACCTGTCAGCCTTTTATTTTATCGCCGCTCAAGAACCTATCTGCTCACTTCAGAATAAAATTATTCCACACGACAAAGCAGAAAAATTACCCCCCCTTTCCTGCTGGTTAGTGAATTATGCCAAAGCATTAGGTGAATTTTTAGATACCCCGGAATCCTATTCAGTACTGTCAGAAAAAACTTTTTTTAATACGCCTGCTTATAACATGAACGAATATACCCGCCCGAATGGTGGATGGAGTACATTCAATCAGTTTTTTGCCCGACATTTCAAACCCGGTTTCAGGCCAATTGCTGCTGTATCAGACCAAACGGTGATCGTCATGCCTGCTGACTCGACTTTCAGAGGACAATGGGAAATCAGACAAGATTCTCATGTAACAGTTAAAAATCTGAATTGGAAAGTCAGTGAATTATTGGAAGGAAGTTCTTACAAAGAACGTTTCGAAAATGGACTCTTCATGCATTCTTACCTTAGTCCTACCGATTATCACCGCCAGCATGCCCCCGTTGGAGGTAAAGTGCTCGAAGCACGTGTGATTCAAGGTCAGGTTTACCAAGAAGTTGAAGCATTTCCTATTGAAAATGACTGTAAAAACCATTCCTTAAAACTAAAACGGAATTACGACTCTTTTGATCTTGCCGGTTACCAATTTGCTCAAACAAGAGGATTGATCGTATTAGAAACTCCCATTGGATTGGTCGCTGTTCTTCCCATCGGCATGAGTCAGGTTTCTTCTGTAATTATCACAGCTGAAGTAGGTGTAACTGTTAGAAAAGGTGAAGAATTATCCTATTTCCAATTTGGAGGCTCAGATATTATTTTACTTTTTGAAGCTTCCAGTAATGTTTGTTTTAATGCTCAAAAAGATATTCACTATAAAATGGGAACTAAGATTGCGCAGGCCTATCCCGTACTTTGATATTGGATGTTGAATGTTTGATAAATAGTGTAGCAATTAAAAATTCAACATTAATAATCGCACCTATCCCTATTGTGGATTATTTGCGGTATAGTTCTTTGAGATATAGTAAATAGAACCCTCGATAAATACACATTCATCGAGGGATATAACTTCACAATT
>CAIUKX010000591.1 GCA_903899795.1 uncultured Flavobacteriales bacterium | reverse complement strand
ATCTTTTGATGGGTGCAAATATAGTATTTCCAACTATTATTCAGTACTATTTTTCTCATTATTTTAATAAATAATTTATATGGATGTCAAAACAAGTTGATTTTGAGTCAAGAAACAAACCTAAAAGTCCTGCGTTTTCTGTATGTATCATTCGCAATGAGATATTCACTGTTGATAAGTCCAAAAGAAAGCTGTGAAACACGTTGGAATGCCTCTTATTTTTGTATAAAAAATCGGACAATGTTAAAAATAGGTGTTTTAGGAGCCGGAAATTTGGCTAAAATACATATTCAATTGATACTCGAACTCAATGAGATGTTTGAGTTAGTCGGTTTTTATGAGCCTGATGATAGTCTGGCAGTAGAAGTAGCAGAAGCGTTTAATATTACTCGTTTTTCCAGTTATGAGGAGCTTTTGAGTGAAATTGACTGCATCGATATTGTAACTCCGATTGTTCATCATTATGAATTGGCATCTGTGGCTTTACGGAAAAGCAAGCATATCTTTATTGAAAAACCAGTGACACAAACGGTGGACGAAGCGAAATCTTTATTAAACTTGTCACGAGAAGCCAGTGTAAAAGTACAAGTCGGTTCAATCAAGCGTTTTAATCCCGCATTTGTTGAATGTATTTCACAAATCAATCGCCCGAATCTTATAGAATCCAGACATTTGGTGCAATTTAATAGTATATCGGGTGATACTTTTTCTGTGATGGAATTGTTGATGCATGATATCGATGTTGTTCTAAGTATTGCCCGTTCCGGAATTAGAAAGATAAGTACTTCAGGTGTTTCTGTGTTTAGTGAAGCGATGGATATTATCAATGTCAGAATTGAATTTGATAACGGCTGTGTGGCTACATTAACTGCCGGAAGAGTTGCTCAGGAAAATAAAAATGATGTTCACATTTATCAAAAAGGATCTTGTATCAATGTCAATTTCCTGACCAATGAAATGGAAGTTGTTCGCATGGGATATGAAGAAGAAACATTCAATGCGTTACAGACTGAAAAACCTTTCGTTGAAGATTTGAATCCTATCCGTGAAGAGCTCAAATCCTTTTATCAATCGATAGTTGAGGATAAAAATCCAATCATCTCATTAGAAGAAGGTTGTGAGTCATTGATTGTTTTACATCAAATTTTAGAGCGAGTAAATCACCTTAATGTTGCAATAACCGACAATAATTAATAATTTTCCGCGTTAGTTCATCACATTTTAGCTTATGAGATTACTCTTTTTGATTGCAGCGGTTGGTTTTATTTTTTCTTCTTGTGTGAAAAATAATCCAGATCCGTCTTGGTTGGAAGTCAACCAATGGACATTGCAGTCGAACCCAAATTCAATAATGAATACCGGAGAATTAACTTCAAGTCTTACGGATGCATGGGTTTTTATTGATGGTAAAATCATCGGTGTATTCGAAGTTCCTTTTAAAATACCTATTTTAAAGAGTGGTTCGGTGAATATTCAAATTTTTCCTACCATCAAAAATAACGGGATTTCGGCAACAAAAAAGATTTATCCGTTTATGAAAAAGTATGAAATCAATGCTACACTGGTTCAAAACCAGACATTGACTTTAAATCCTGTTACTTCCTATGAGGATGCAACGAAATTTTGGATCGAGGACTTTGAAGATGCTTCTGTAAAAATCTCAACCGATCCAACATCATTGGCTACACTCGTTTCGGGAAATGATCCACAGATACTTAAATACGGTAATTTTTATGGGCATGTGGTACTAAATTCAACGGATTCTTTGTGGTTAGCACAAACAATAGGTACGATGGATTTACCCAAAGGAGGGCAGGAGGTATACCTTGAAATTGATTACTACAATACAAATAGTGTTACAACTGGGGTTATGGCAGCTTTGCCTACTGGAAATAGCGGGAATCCAGAAATTAGATTGAATAAACAAGATCCGTCGACGATCCATTGGAAGAAAATTTACATTGACTTGAAAGAAGTTGTTTCCTATTTTTCATCAGCTCAATATTACGAAATTACGTTTGAAGCCCCTTTTGATTCTGGACTTGCACAAGGTGATATTTGTATTGACAACATAAAAGTGGTACATTTTTAATTCGCATGCCAAAAAAGTTTTTCACTCTAAGTCTCGTATTAATTGATTGGTTGACAAGTGCTGTATCATGGGGAGTTTTTTACTACCTGCGAAAAACAATTATTGAACAGGAAGATTTTACAGCCGATTCTACATTTTTTATTGGAATATCTCTTATTCCGCTGATTTGGTTAATGATTTATTCACTTCAGGGTACGTATAATGATGTGAGGAGATTGTATCGTCTCAAAATACTCAGTTTGACTTTTTTTGGTGTTTTGATCGGAACCATGTTCTTATTCTTTTCGCTTTTATTGGACGACGAAATAGAAGGATATCAACTGTATTATAAATCAGTATTCATCTTGTTTGGAATTCATTTTAGCATGACTTTCATTCCGAGAATTATATTCATAAGCTACATTGTAAAACAAGTTCATAAAAATAAAAGCGGTTTCAGAACCTTATTGATTGGTGGAAGCGAAAAAGCGGTTGCGATATATAATGAGATCATTCATTTACCCAAAGGAATCGGAAATCAGTTCATTGGTTTTGTGAATTTAAATGGTGTCGATAAGCAATTAGAGTCTCAGTTAACGTATTTAGGGCATGTAGATAATCTAGATTTTATCCTGCGGGAATATGCTATCGAAGAAGTGATTATCGCATTAGAGATTAGTGATCACGGACGTTTGAGGAATATTATTTCGAGAATAGAAGGTGGAGCGATCAAAATTAAAATTTCCCCCGATATGTACGATATCCTTTTGGGATCCGTTAAGATGAATAATCTCTTCGGTGCATTGTTGTTTGAGGTGAACACAGATTCTATGCCCGTTGGTCAGCAAATGGTGAAAAGGGCTTTAGATATATTTATCTCGATTGTGGCAATTATTGTATTGTTACCGCTTTATATTTGTCTTGCTATTGCCGTAAAATTATCCTCAAAAGGCCCAGTCTTTTTTCTTCAGGAAAGAATCGGGCTCAATGGTAAACCTTTTGACATTATTAAATTCAGAACGATGTATACCGATGCTGAAAGTAAAGGTCCGCAATTATCTTCTGAAAATGACCCACGTATTACGAAAGTTGGTCGAGTCATGAGGAAATTAAGATTGGATGAATTTCCACAATTTGTCAATGTTCTGAAAGGAGATATGTCGCTGGTTGGACCTCGTCCAGAAAGACAATATTACATCGATCAAATTGTGAAAGTTGAGACGCAGTTTTTACAATTGACAAAAGTTCGTCCCGGTATAACTTCATGGGGACAGGTTAAATTCGGATATGCTGAAAACGTGGATCAAATGCTTCAGCGAATGAAGTTTGATTTATTGTATATTAAGAATAGAACACTTGCGTTGGATTTGAAAATTATGCTTTATACGATTTTGATAATTGTGAAAGCTAAAGGAAAATAAGGTCAATGTTGAATTTTTAGTTTTGAATGTTTAATAATTCAACATTCAACATTACTTTATTTCCAAATGAAACATCTGTTTTTCATTGATGAATCCAGAAAGTTTATCGCCAATTTTAACAGGACCGACACCTGCCGGAGTTCCTGTATAGATTAGGTCTCCCGTTTTTAAAGTCATAAATTGTGAAACGTAAGCGATGATCTGATCCACTTTAAAAATCATATCTTTTGTATAACCGACCTGAACGATTTCATCGTTTTTCTTTAATGTAAATTGAAGTTGATCCCAATTAAGGTCTTCTTTCTGAATAAAATCTTTGGAAATAGGGGCGCTGTGTTCAAAAGCTTTTGCAATTTCCCAAGGAAGACCTTTTGCTTTGCATTGTTCTTGTAAATCCCTAGCTGTAAAATCGATCCCAAGACCTATTTCTTTGTAATATTTATGTGCAAATTTCTCAGAAATATTTTTACCGACCTTGCATAGTTTTACCACAAGTTCACATTCGTAATGAAGATCTTTTGTGAAAGAAGGGTAATAGAACGGTTCGCCGGGTTTCAGATAGGCAGTATCTGGTTTTAAAAAGAAAATGGGAGTAGTTGGAAGTTCTGATTTCATTTCTTTCGCATGATCTGCGTAATTTCTTCCAATGCAAATTATTTTCATCTTATTTGAATTTGTTTTTCAATGCCGCCAGCTTTTCTTCTAACGATTCCTCTTTTTTAGGTGGGTGATTTGGTTTTTGGGTGTGCTGAACATTCTTTTTAACTTCTTGAACAGAAACGGGTTGTTCTTTTTTGATTTTTTCCATTTCCTTTTTCAAGCATTGCTTGGTGTATAGCGGAAAATCAGCATTTAACATCCAGCCATAATATCCAGGTTCAGAAATCGAAATTTCCTTGATGGTTTTACCTTTGTTTTTCCCGAAATTGTAAACCGCTTCTCCATCATCATTGATGGCTAATCTACCTGCAAAATCTAATAAATTAAAGTTTCCTCCTTTTGAGAAATCAGAAAGAAAATCAACATCTTTTTCAAGCGTTTCGTATTTGTCGAGCTGTGCTTTTAATACTTCCCATGTAGCTGATGTATCAGCAAGTGCATTGTGAGCATTTTCAATGTTCTTATTGCAGTAAAATAGATATGCAGCAGCCAAAGTACGTTGCTCCATTTTAT
>CAIUKX010000590.1 GCA_903899795.1 uncultured Flavobacteriales bacterium | reverse complement strand
TAATGTATGATTTTCCGCCTATTTTTAATTTGGAATTTTATCTTCAAAATTTTTTTAATCCGTTAAACAATAGTATTATTTTTCTCAAATCTGCAGAACCTGAAAATCATCCTCCCTTTTTTAGTGAGGTTGCACAGTGGGATACTGTATTACACTATTTGAGAGCTACAAAAGGAGATATCGGATATGTATCTGTTGATGGTCAGGCATGGAGAAGGCATTCGAATGCTACTTCATTTTCAACTGCTTTTACGGGAGTGAAAAGATACAAGGATTGGATTACAATCAATAAAAATATTAAAGCATATTTACCAAAAAGTCTGCATAAATATTTCAGAACGAATTTTATAGCCTACGAATATATTTCGCTGGTGTACTTAAAAAAGAAAAAAATCGGGATGTTTCTGTACTATTTTGCTCTTATGGTGTTGAATAGACCGGTAAGACCTCTGAAAGAATACAAGGATTATTTCTGGAAATTACGGAATCAATAGTCTATTAGTTACCCATTGTTAATTCTAGCCATTTCATCTTTTGATGGGTAAGTGATCAGAACCGCTCGGTGTTTTTTCTGAAAAATGAAAAAACTACCTGCTCCAACTGCTGATGCCCCAGCTTTTTTTACATCGATTAAATCATCAATTGTTCCAGCACCACCAAGTGCTACAATTGGAATTTTAACGAGGTCTGCAATCGATTTTATAAGAGAAAGATCATATCCAGACATTGTCCCGTCTTGGTCAATTGAATTAACAATAATTTCACCGACACCTAGATCTTCCATCTGTTTAGCGTAATCAGAGGCAGCTACTCCGGTATTTTTTTGACCATTCATGATATAAACGGTTTGTTTTCTTGAAAGCCAGTGTTTTTTTACATCCATAGAAAGAATTACACTTTGATTTCCGAAAATTTGAATGGACTCTTTTAGTAGCTTATGATCAATAAATGCTGAACTATTTAGAATTACCTTTTCAATTCCAAGATTGAATAATTTTTCAATTTCATTGAGAGTAGTAATACCGCCACCATAACCCAATGGCATAAAACACTCGGTAGAAATTTCAGATAATAATTTGAAATTTGGCCCTCTTTTTTCAGATGTTGCTGTGATATCAAGAAAAACAAGTTCGTCGACTTCTTTATCGTTGAAAATCTTAATCGTATTTATTGGATCACCAACGTAGGTTGGATTTTTAAACTGAACGGTTTTAACCAATCCATTTCCTTTCAACAAAAGACAGGGTATGACTCTTGTTCTTAACATTTTTCTATAAAGTTTTTAAATAGATTCATACCAAATTTGTGACTTTTTTCAGGGTGAAACTGCACTCCCATAATATTTTCTTTCACAATTCCACAAGTAAATTCATAACCATGAGTTGTTTCCATGAGTATATTTTCTTTGTGTTTACAAACAACATGATAGGAATGGACAAAATAGAATCGTGGTGTTTCATGATAATCCTCACATAAAAAATGAGGTTGTGGAAATGTAACTTCATTCCATCCCATATGTGGAACTTTTAAAGTTGGATAATCATCAAGTTTAAATTTGATGGTTTCAGCGTCAATCCAACCTAAACCTTTTTGATGTCCTTCTTCACTGGAATTTGTAAGGAGCTGCATTCCCAGACAAATGCCTAAAATTGGAATTCGATCGACAAGTGCTTTTTGATTCAAGACATCCAGTAAGTTCAATTCCTTCATATTAAACATGGCTTTATCGAAAGAGCCAACTCCAGGAAGAATTATTTTACTGGCATTCTGTATGACATCTATATCAGAAGTTATGATGGAAGTATAACCTATTTTTTTGATAATATTGGTAATGGAACCTAGGTTCCCCATTTTATAGTCAACGATAACAATCATATACCAAAGATAATGAACTAATTTCATTTAAGATGAGTAACCATCTAAATATATTTTCTTTAAAACAATCTTCAACAGCGCTTGGATGTTTCTTGTCAGGTGATGTTCTTATTTTAAATTCGTTGAGTATAATAAAGATTGGAATGAGTAAAAAACATACTTAGGATGGATACTAATTCATAGCGGGTCAAATAGACAATGAGTATTAAAATTACGCACCTATCCCTATTGTGGATTATTTGCGGTATAGTTCTTTGAGATATAGTAAATAGAACCCTCGATAAATACACATTCATCGAGGGATATAACTTCACAATTATATGTTATTAGTTTTTCTTCCTGCAATTGCG
>CAIUKX010000589.1 GCA_903899795.1 uncultured Flavobacteriales bacterium | reverse complement strand
TTAGGCATTAGGCATTAGGCATTAGGCATTAGGCATTAGGCATAGGCATTAGGCATTAGATTGTTTGTAAACACTAATTTTAGCACTCAGTCTGACTTTTCAATTCAACATTAATAATTCAACATCCAACATTCAATATCCTCCTCTTTTGTCTAAATAAATTACTACTTTTACAACGCAAAACATGATTGGGAGTAAAATCCCTGTTTTAAATTATAGATTATATGAAGTTTGGTGTAGTTACTTTTCCAGGTTCAAATTGTGATGAAGACATGATTTACGTTCTGGAAACCATTATGGGACAGAAAGTTGAGAAATTATGGCACAAAGATACAGACCTTAAGGGAGTTGATTTTGTGGTGCTTCCAGGAGGTTTCTCATTCGGAGATTACTTACGTTCGGGTGCAATTGCAAAACTTTCGCCGATAATGGGTGAAGTAATTCAACACGCTAACAAAGGCGGATATGTGATGGGAATCTGCAATGGATTTCAGATTCTGACAGAATCCGGTTTGTTGGATGGAGCTTTACTGCACAACAACAACCAAAAATTCATTTGTAAAAACGTTCATATCAAAGCAGCTTCAGAATCCGCTTCGATCACGAAAGGATTGGATCTGAAGAAAGCGTATAAAATTCCAATCGCTCACGGTGAAGGTAGATTCTACGCACCGGAGGATATGTTGAAGAAAATTCAGGACAATGATCAGATTATTTTCAACTATTGTGCACAAGACGGAACTATTTCTGATGAAGCAAATCCAAACGGATCTTTGTTGAGCATTGCGGGAATTTCCAACGCGAATAAAAATGTATTTGGAATGATGCCGCATCCGGAAAGAGCAGCAGATTTTCAATTAGCAAATGAAGATGGGAAAGCGATTTTTGAATCGTTATTGAAATATTGTTAATTCCTCCGTAAGGAGTCACAAAAAATAGTGTAAAAATAAAAAACAAATGAGGGTATTACTTCTTGGATCAGGTGGTAGAGAGCATGCACTGGCATGGAAAATTGCTCAAAGTTCAATGTTGGATGAATTATTCATCGCACCGGGTAATGCCGGAACAAGAGCACATGGAACCAATGTTGACATCGATACAAAGGATTTTCAAGCGGTTAAAGCACTCGTTCTCGATAAAAACATCGGAATAGTTGTAGTAGGTCCCGAAGATTTATTGGTGTTGGGAATTCACGACTTTTTCCTGGCAGATGAACAGTTGAAAAACATTCCAGTAATTGGTCCTGATAAAGTGGGAGCTCAATTGGAAGGGAGTAAAGATTTCGCGAAACAATTCATGATGCGCCACAATATTCCTACAGCAAAATATGCAACGTTCACCAAAGATACACTGAACGAGGGATATGAGTTTTTGGAATCAATGAAACCTCCATACGTATTGAAAGCGGATGGATTGGCTGCCGGAAAGGGAGTGTTGATCTTAAATACATTGAAAGAAGCCAAAGCAGAATTGAAAAATATGCTGGCTGATGCGAAATTCGGAGAAGCTAGTTCACGTGTTGTGATCGAGCAGTTTTTGAAAGGAATCGAATTGTCAGTTTTTGCGATTACAGATGGTGATTCTTTCAAAATTCTTCCGGAAGCAAAAGATTACAAACGCATCGGTGAAGGTGATACAGGATTGAACACAGGTGGTATGGGAGCGATTTCTCCGGTGCCATTTGCGGATGATACGTTCAAGGAAAAAATTAAAAATCAAATCATCATACCAACCGTAAAAGGACTGAAAGCGGAAGGGATTGTGTACAAAGGTTTCATCTTTTTTGGATTGATCAATGTAAAAGGAGAACCGTATGTAATCGAATACAATTGCAGAATGGGCGATCCGGAAACAGAAGTTGTAATTCCACGATTGAAATCTGATATTTTGGATTTGTTTGAAGGTGTCGCTTCAGGGACTTTATCCGAACGAGACATTTTGTTTGACGACAGAAGTGCTTGTACCGTGATGATGGTTTCCGGCGGATATCCTGAAGAGTTTCAAAAAGGAAAACAAATTTACGGATTGAATGCCGTGACAGATAGCATCGTATTTCATGCAGGAACGACATCGGACGGACCGGCAGTAATGTCAGCAGGGGGAAGAGTTTTAACGATCACTTCCTTTGGAAAAGACCTGTCGGTAGCTTTGCGAAGATCATACGAAACAGCAGAAAAAATTGAATTTGAAGATGCTTATTATCGTAAAGATATTGGTTTTGATGTTCTTTAATTGAAAAAAATACTACATTTAAGCGTTCACAAATGACATGGATCCCGAACTCATAATAATTATTGCAACAATAATTTTCTCTGCTTTCTTCTCAGGAATGGAGATTGCTTTCATTTCTTCCAATCGTTTGAAGGTGGAAATGGATCGTTCAAAAGGAACCATAACCGGGCGTATTCTAGGATCTTATTACAAAAATGAATCCCATTTCATAGCCATGTTGCTCTTGGGAAATAATATTTCTCTGGTTATTTTTGGTATTTCAGCTGCCGCGATGTTGAACCCTATTATTCAATCTTGGGGTGTTTCAAGTGAAGGTCTTGTTCTTTTGATTCAAACTATTTTATCGACTTTACTGGTATTGATCACGGCTGAATTTCTGCCTAAAGCATTGGTACAAATTAATCCAAACGGATTTCTTCGCTTTACATCCTTACCAATGATGTTAATTTATGGCATCCTGTATTTTCCAACGCAGATTGTCATGTTCATCAGTAATTTGTTGTTGCGTTTACTGAAAACGAGTGGTGAATCGGGTGAAAAAGTATTCTCAAAAGTCGATTTGGAACATTATGTTCAGGATTTGAGTGACCGGATCAAAAAGGAAGAAGATTTCGGAAATGAAATGCAGATTCTTCAAAATGCACTTGATTTTTCAAGCCTTAAGGCCCGCGATTGTATGATTCCAAGAACGGAAATTATCGCCATAGGTATGGATGAAGATATTCAGGTTTTGCAGAATATGTTTATCGATCAGCGCCTATCGAAAATTTTGGTGTATAGAGACAATATCGATAATATCATTGGTTATGTTCACTCATTCGAGATGTTCAAAAGACCATCTTCAATCAAACAGATTATGCTTCCGATTGCCTTTGTTCCCGAAGCAATTCCGGGAAAAGAATTATTGGAATTATTTACCAAACAATCGGGTAATATTGCCGTCGTTGTGGATGAATACGGAGGAACTTCCGGTATGATTACTATCGAAGACGTAATTGAAGAAATCTTTGGTGAAATCGACGATGAGCATGATACGGAAGATTTACTGGAAGAAAAAATTTCTGAAAAGGAATTCCGTTTTTCCGCCCGAATGGACATCGATTACATCAATGATACCTACAGCCTGTCGCTTACCGATTCCGATCAGTACGAAACACTTGGAGGTATGATTATTCATACGCTTGAATCCATTCCCGAGCCTGGTGCTAAATTGGAATTAGACAAATACAACATCGTTATCGAAGAAGTGAGTGACCGTAAAATTGAAGTGGTTCGTGTCATTGTTAAGTAGAATCCCCCGAAAACTTGGTTCAATCTATAACGGTAGAATGAAGTTAAGATCAAATTTCTCATCTTTCATTTTTATCGTTTTTCTGGCTGGTTTTCCATTTTCAAGTGTCTTTGCCCAGCGTAAAACATTAGCAGAATTGCCCAAAAAACTGAAAGAAATTTCCGGTCTGGCGTTCCTCAACGATACGGTTATGGTTTGCATGAATGACAGTGGAAATGACCCTGAATTGTTTTTTTTGAATTTGAACGGTGAACAGATTCACAAAGTAACCGTTGAAAATGCGACCAATCGGGATTGGGAAGACATCACGACCGATGGTAAAGGAACCATTTATGTAGGTGACATCGGTAATAACGATAACAGTAGAACAGATCTGTGTGTATATAAAATCAATGGAAAAGGAATCCTGAAGAAAGAAACCGTAAAAGCAGAAAAAATAAGTTTTAGCTATCCAGATCAAAAAGAATTTCCACCAGAATTGAAAAATCTGCATTTCGACTCGGAAGCAATGGCTTTTAACAACGATTCACTCTACATTTACACCAAATGCAGGGCTGAACCTTGGGATGGAAAATGCTTTTGTTACGTTATTCCGACGAAAGTAGGGACTTACAAAGCAAAGAAATTATCTGATTTATACATCGGTAAAAATGGGTGGTGGAAAGATGCTGTGACGGGTGCGGAAATAAGAAATAAGAAGTGTTACCTCGTGACTTATAATCGCATCCTCATTTACACAATTCAGGACGATAAACTCAAATACGACCGAAAAATATCACTAGAAACCATCTCGCAATATGAATCGATAGCAGTGAGCCCTACTGGGAAAATCTATGTTGCTGATGAACGAAACAAGCTCCTGGGTGGAGGGAAGATATATATAGTCAAGGAAAAAAAGGAAAAAAAAGATGGAGATTAACCTGAGCGAATACGAAGCAGTGATTTTTGATATGGACGGTGTCCTGATTGATTCTGAGCCACTTTGGAAAATTGCTATGGAAGACGTTTTCCGTTCCGTCGGTTGTTCCCTGACCAAACAGGATTTTCAAAAAACTGTCGGTTTGCGTCTCGATGAAGTGATTGAGTATTGGTACAAACACACTGGTTGGGAAAATGCCAGTCCCAAAGAAGTGGAGGATGCCATTGTTCAGCGCATGGTTCAATTGCTCAAAGAAAATGGAACTCCATTGACTGGAGTCATCGAAACATTGGATTACCTTAAATCCACCGGATTGAAAATAGGTTTGGCGACTTCTTCCTACGAAATCCTGATCAATACAGTGCTAGAGGCACTTTCAATTCGCCACTTTTTTGATTTCACACATTCTGCAGAAAACGAAGCCTTTGGTAAACCACATCCTGCTGTATATTTGTCTGTTGCGGAACGATTAGGTGTACAACCAACCCAGTGTTTGGTGATCGAAGATTCACTCAATGGAATTATTTCCGGGAAAGCAGCCCGCATGAAAGTGGTTTGTATCCCTGAAAAATCGCATCACCCTGAGCCAAAATTATCTATAGCGGATCACCAGTTTGAGGATATGCTGCTGTTTTTGCAGGAGGTTAGAAAAATCTAAATATATCCGAGGGATATGTTTACCAGCTTTGTGCCCGAACATTTTAACCTACACAGCACATCATAAAAAATCTTTGTGATCTTTGCGTTACAAAAACATCCTTGGTATTGATGTTTTATCAGAAATTCACAATTTCATCTTTGTTCCTACCACAAATCCCGTCGAAACACATCCTTGAATAAGGTAACCGCCGGTAGGAGCATCCCAGTCGAGCATTTCTCCGACAGCGTATACATTTTCCCAGTTTTTCAATTCAAAAGTGGAAGAAACAGCTTCCAAGGAAATCCCGCCAACTGTTGAAATAACTTCATCGATTGGCCGCTGAGAAGTGATTTGAAACGTCAAACCTTTGATCCGATTTGCGATAATTTCAGGTGAAGAAAATTCTTCTTTGTTCGTCCGTAATTTGATCAGCTGAATGACGGTTTTGGAGAGTTTCAGATTCTTCAATCCTTCCGTTGTATTTTTCGCATTTCGGAGAACTGATATAATTTCTTCCGGATTTTTGGTCGGTTTCAAATCAATTTTCAACATTTCATTTCGGTTCTCGCGGTATTCTGAGTTGACATAATAAATCGGTGCACCTTCCAGTCCATAGTTTGAAATCACAACATCTCCCAAACGCTTCATTCCTCCCAATTGGATCTCTACATTTTTGAGGGTTTGACCTTCCAGTTCGCTTGCTTTTTCCCAATTCTCCATCTCAAATCCGGAATTACTTGATTGAAAAGGAAGGCATGGAATATTTTTTCCTTGTAATAGTTGCAGCCATTCTCCAGTTGAACCTGTTTTTGTCCATGAAGCGCCACCCATCGCCAAAATGATTCGATCACATTCCACTTTGACTGTTTTTTCCTTGTATAAAAAAGTAACCGAATGCCGGTCGAAATCGAGCAAAGAATGAGAGTAATGAAATATGCTACCAAGCGACTTTAGTTTCACCAGCCAATTGTCCAATACTTCAATGGGTTTGATTCCTTTCACTGGAAAGATCTTCCCGGAACTGCCGACAAACGTTTCGATTCCGATGAAATCCCTAAGAAAAGCAATCCATTGCTCATTATCGAATTGTTGAAACGCTTCCTGAATCAAAGGACGATTGTACTTTTCTACAAACAATTCTTTCGGTTCCGAATGAGTCAGGTTAAATCCACCGTGACCAGCAACAAGGAATTTTCTGCCCGCCGCTTTCTTGTGATCAAAAAAGTGAACATCATAACCGCGCAGCAACAATTGAGTTCCAGCCATCAATCCGGCAGGTCCCATTCCAACGATGCATACTTTCTTTGCAGTCATGGTGTGAAATTAGTCAATTTTACCCAATGAAAAATGTTGTTTTAGTGGTGAAAAGCATTACATATCGCTTCCAGAATCCATATGAGTTACTTTAATGTGTTTGATTAAAAGTTTTCCCAGCTCTGCTTCATTTTATTACATCCCACATCCCTTCAAAATAGTTAGAATTGACGACAGGCTGTTTTATGAATTGATCCACCGAACTATAGATATTCATTTTCAAAATTTCTTCATACCTTTATTTCAGAATCTATTGAAGATGATGCGATGAAGTATTTAGTACCTGAGCTTCAACAATAAAGAAAACCATGAAAAACACTTTTTCACTTTTTATCATTCTATTGTTTTTACAGCAAAATGTCTGGAGTCAATGCAATGCAGGTGCTTATGTAGTTACCACCAACACAACTATCAATGGTAGTTGTAAAATAACGGGAGACCTCACGATTCTTAATGGAGCAACACTTAACGTTGATCTTACCAGTGCACAGCTTGATACCTTTGTTGTTCAGGGAAATATTTTGTTGCAGGGTAATGCGGTATTATGGGTACATGCTGCTCCAGGTTCAATTGGCGAACAATTTATCGTGTCGAATTTGGTCAATAATCAGCGAACGATTACAACGGAAGACAGCAGCAGAATTCAACTCGAAAACATTGAATTTAGAACACAAGAAGGAAATCTTGCTAATACAGGTAGTGTATACATGAATTACAATGCAAAAGGTAGTTCCGTATTCTACGTTAACAATAGTAAATTAAACACTCAAAAGGCTTGGCTGTTGTGTAATATGTTTAATCAATCAACACTGATTGGGTATGAATCCAATGAACTGCCAACAGAAATTTATTTACAAGATACAGCTCAGGTTTCCTTGCACGGTTCGAATACAAAAGCGGGAATCTGGCTCAACTTTCAATCGATAACGGATACACTTGATTTACCTTTAGATCAATCATCTCCCTATAACTGGAAGGTGGGAAGAGGAGTGGGAGGTCTCGATACCCAATGGTATTTGGAAGTAGATACGGTACAACTCGGATTAGGAGTTCAGATTTTTCCTTCCGCAAAAATGACGATAAATGGCTCAGGTCTACCAGCAACAGGTGAAGTAAAAGTCGCACTGATGTTTGCCAACAATACCGATAGCTTGAAAAATTTGAATGTCGGACTTCAGGATACAATCGTAGCCAACGGACCAGTAGGCTTTGTGAAACTCAACAATGTTAATTTAGGTCCCATCGCATGGCAGATCTATGCTTTGATGAACGAACACCTGCATATAAAAAACTCAATAATAAATGAAATCGGCATCGCTGGCCCAAGCAGTGTTACAGTTGATAATTCACTCTTGCAGTTAGCAGTTTTGGGAGCAGTTGGAGTGGGAGGATGTACAATGACGCTCAACAATTCGGAAATATGGAACCAGGTCATTACGGCTGCCAATCACAGTACAATGACGCTCAATAATTGTCATGTCACTGGTAGTGAATTCAGTACAGTTGATGCACAATCACATATTACGGTAAATGGAGGTTGTTTTTTCCAAAACCCATCTGGATGTACTGAAAATACAATGGTGAATATCAATACGGGTCAACCCTTTTGTAATCCTTTTATTCCTCCAGGATTTCCACAAAACTTAACACCTGCAACCGTAACTTTTAATGGTGTAAATTCCAATTGCATTGAAGGGATTACTCAAGTAAAAAAGCAGGAATCCAGTCGTATTTTTCCAAACCCATGCAATGAAAGTTTTGTTGTAGAACCTCTTGGAAATAATGATCAAATTTTGCAGGTGTCTGATCTCAATGGAACAATGGTAATAAACAGAATTATTACAGGTACGACAACGATTGATACATTAAACCTTTCAGAAGGAATATACAATGTTAGCATTTCAGATGATAAAAGTATTGGAAATAAAAGATTGGTTATTGTGAGATAAAGGATTTATAATTCTTTAATTGTCAAAAAAGATTTCCGTTTAATGGTCATGAAATAAGTTGCAACAATACAAATACACATCAAAGCCCATTTTACTACATCAATTTTATAAAAATATTGTAATGCAATATGCAGAACTGTGAGTAAGGCTACAATTTGAAATAAATTATCAATCACCTTGCTTGAGTTTATTACAATTGATTTCGTTTCATTTTCTTCAAAGGTGCAATTCAATTCATTGCTTCCAAACCAATAGTATTTTGCGTGGATCTTGTGCTCACCCGGAGTAACTTCAAATTCGTTAGCTTCCGTTCTTGAAAAGTTTTCCAGTTTTTTGCCATCGAGGTATATTTTTGTTGCTTTTTCTTTTCCGTCAAATTTATTCTGGAGCCGTATATTGATTTTTGTTTCCATCTGTATTTGTCTATAAAAATGAATATACTGTTTTATCCATCAATTATTTAGTGCCTGTATAAATTGTAATCGGGAAGAACAAAACTAAAAAAATAAATTAGATTAAAAATTAGTTTGATTTTTTTAGAAATAAAATTAGATTTGATTATCACTCATTTTTAATCCCTATTACTATGGAAACAGAAGAACAAGAAAAATTAAAAAAAATTGCAAAAATGGCCTCCAAAAAAATTCCTTATATAGGGCCATTTATTGGACCAGTTATCGACATGATTTGGATCATCGAAAAACC
>CAIUKX010000588.1 GCA_903899795.1 uncultured Flavobacteriales bacterium | reverse complement strand
AGGGAAATAATGTAAAAATTCAATTATTGTCATAACTTTTTTCTACAAATATCTCACAGCGAAAAGTAATCTATTTACGTTGTGGTAAACTTGCGACGACTCAATTATTTATTCTTTGTCTCCTTTCAATTCAACTCGTGGAGGCATTAATTTGTAGATAATTGGTGTTACAATACGGGACAATAAAGTCGAACTGATCAATCCTCCGATGAGAACAATTGCCAATGGGGAAATCAAAGGATTGGTAGAAATTGCAATGGGAATGAGCCCACCGATTGCTGTCAGAGAAGTTAATACGATTGGTAGGAAACGAACTTCGCCTGCTTCACGAATCGCATCATCCAAGGATTTTCCTTCACTCCTCAATTGATTGGTGAAATCAACCAGTAAGATTGAATTTTTGACTTCAATTCCCGCCAATGCTATTAAACCGATAATGGCAACAAACGAAAGAGAATTTCCGGTGATCCAAAGGGCGATTACCGCTCCGACAATTCCCAAAGGAATCACCGACAATACAATGATTGTGCTTTTGAAAGTTTTGAAAAGTAAGACTAAAACGGCAATGAATAAGAAGACAGTGATCAGAATTACCGTGTTGAATCCACCGAAAGATTCTTGTCTTGATTCAAACTCTCCTCCCATTTTATACGAATATCCTACAGGCAATTTCATTACATCCATTTTACCAATGACATCCTTGATCACATTGTCGACCAAGAACTCTTTTTGAACAAATGCACTGATCGAAACAGTTCTTGTCTTGTTGTAATGATTGATGAAAAACGGAGAACTTTCCAATTTCAACGAAGCAATTTGTGCCAATAGAATCGGTTTTCCCTGAAAATTATTGACATATAACCGGTTAAAGAAATCCAGGCTTGCACGTTCTTTTTTAGGTGTCGTGATTACAATCGAACGTTCCGTATTTTTTTCGTCTGAAAATTTACCCAATTCCAATCCGGCAATGGCCATTCTGACTGTTTTGTCTATGTCAACTGTATTCACTCCGAGTGCTCTGGCTTTGCTTTTGTTAATGTCCAGCTTGAAATCCGATTTCAAATTATTGACCGGATTGTCTACATACATCGTTCCTTTAGTTGCTTTCAACAATTCTTCAACTCTTCCGGCTATCTGACGCAATGAATCCAGGTTATCGCCCGAGATTCGCACTTCAACCGGGGCAACTACCGGCGGACCTTGTTCGAAATTCTTTACTTCAATTTTCGATCCTGCAAAACGATCAAACACTTTTCGTAAGAGATCCGTAATTTCCTGCTTTTTCTTTGCACTGGTGTGTGGTTCCAGTTGAACAAAAAACTGTGCAAAATCCGAACGCTCATTTTCCTGGATCACATTGTAATAAATTTGTGCATTTCCCTTTCCCACATTCGTAGAATAATATTCTACCTCAGGAATTTTCTTTAATTCCTGCTCCACATATTTCGCCGTTTTATCGGTTTCTGCAAGATTGGTTTGCAAAGGTGAAACGATATTAATCAAAAACTGTGGTTTTTCTGATGCAGGGAACAAACTGAAACCTATGACTTTGAACAACATCAATGATCCGATAAAAATTCCAACAGCTACAGACAAAGTAATAAAAGGTCTTTTCAACGATTTGTTCAACAAAACCGTATACGTTCCGGCAATCACTTTTTGTAAACCACGTAAGAAAATATTTCCATCGTTGTGACCTGTATGTTGTTTCAACAATTTACTCGATAAAAAAGGAATAATCGTCAGGGAAACAACCATGGATGACAATACACTCGCAATTACAGCCATCGGTAAACTTCGGATAAATGCTCCGGCAGCTTCCGGTAGAAACACAAGCGGAAGAAAGGCAATAATCAGAGTTACCGTACAACCGACCACAGAAAGTCCGATTTGCTTTGTAGCCATTAAGGTTGCATCCATTCGCGAATATCCGTCGCGTAGCCAGCGTTCGATGTTCTCAACCACAACAATACTATCGTCAACCAATAATCCCAAAGCAACCACCAAACCGACAATACTTAACTGGTTGATGTTATATCCCATTAAATTCAATAACACCAAACCAATCGCCAATGAAAGCGGGATCGAAATCATCACCACCAAAGAAGCTCTACCTCCCAGAGGCAGTAAAGTAATAGCAACCAATAAGATCGCAATAAGAAAATCAACACCTAAACCACCCAAACGTTGGTTCACATTATCAGCCTGGTCAAAATGATGAACCATATCGATATTGGATGGAAGCGTTTTATCAAAATCAGCCAATACTTGCTTGTATTTTTTCTGCGTTTCAGAAATATTAAATCCGTCTTTTTGAGCAGCAGTAACAAATACACATCGATGTCCGTTCAAACGCGTAATGTGTTTCGCTTCTTCGAAATCAAAATGTACATTGGCAATATCCTTCAATAATATGGTTCTTCCTTCATTGGCATAGACAACCGTATTTTCCAATTCATCAATCGAGCCGTAATTACCACTTGTTTTCACATTGAATGATTTCGTGCCGACATCAACACTTCCACCTGGAATGTTCGCTATTTCACTTTGAATCGTTCCCACAATGGCATTTAAGGGCAGCTGAAGTTGTGCAATTTTATCAATTTCCAAATCGATTCGAACAATTTCCTTTGGTAGGCCTTGAATCTTCACATTTTTCAATTCGGGCAATTTCTCCAGTTCCTCTTGCAAATTCTCAGCGTATTCCTTCAATTTAACACGAGACGCATTTTCACTAATCAGTGCAGTCTGAATAACATTTACATCCGAAGGCTGAATCTTATTGACATCGATCCGAACAATTTCAGCAGGCAACTCGGAACGCATACCGTTCACTTCTCGGGTTAACTCCTGGTATTTATCATCGACATCACTTTCAAATTTATACTCAACCGTTAAAACAGCAACACCATCTTTGATCGTTGTTTTGATCCGTTTGATATTTTCAAGCGCATATATTTTTTTCTCCAAAGGCTTCACTACCAGCTCTTCCATATCCGAAGGACTGGTTCCCGGATACACCACCACCACCGGAAACATAGGAGATTTGGTCACCGGATCTTCACTTCTCGGCATTGTCAAAAGTGTATTGATTCCCAATGCAATGGCCATAACAAAAAGCACGAGAGTAAATTGGTAATTTCTTACCGCGTATGTTGAGATTTTCATAACAATATTTTTAAGTTAAAAATGTGACTGACTTTTCACTAGAATTACTCTACCGAAATCGTTGCATTTTCATTCAAATAGGCACTTCCGGCTACGATAACAAATTTAAAACCGGATAAACCACTCATAATATCGACTCTGTTTTGGTGCAGTTCACCGAGTTTCACTTCTACTTTCTGAACGTGTTGTTTATCGTTGGTCACAAATACATACCCTTCGTTGGCATTGCCATCCAAAAGTGCAGCATAAGGAATAGTCCAATTTTTAGCTTCGGAAGATGTGTAAATGGTTGCTTTGGCAAACACACCGCTGGCAAGGATCGATTTCAATGGAGTTATTACTTCTATTTCAACTGTAAATGTTCCGCTGACAGGATCAATACTTTCTGATTTTCGAATCACTTTACCTTGGATGGTTTTATTTTTCAATAATTCAGATTCAATTTTTGCTCGATTTCCCACCTCAATTACACTCCATTGTTCGTCGCTTACCCCTACTTTCAATCGCCAGTTTTTTGAACCAGCTCCATTGGTTAATAAAATCGGAGTTCCGCTGTTTACCAATTGACCTTGATTGACCATTTTCTTTAAGATTCTACCGTTACTCAGCGCTTTGATGTTCGAATAACTCAAATTGAATTCCGCTGATTTCACCTGCTGTTCGGCAATATCATATCCCGACTGAGCATTTTGCAATTGTTCCAAAGTCGCAAATCCATCTTTCTGCAAGCGTTCTACACGCTCTAAGTCACGTTTTGCCTTGTCCAATGCAATTTTTGCCTGACTCACTTGCGATTTTATGTAAGTAATGTCCAATGTCGCCAATAACTGTCCTTTGTGGATTTGATCTCCTTCATTCACAAAAATTTCCTTTACGATTCCGGAACTCATGAATGAAAGATAAGTTTCGTCGTCCGTTGTAAATTGTCCTGAAGCATTGACCACTTCATTTGAACTTTTTTGAATCAGCGATTCTACTTTCACTGGAATCACTTCCATCGTTGGAATTTCTGATTTTTCTTTTTTCGATGGTCCGCAAGAAACGATAATCAATGTAGTTGCAAGCGCTAAAAAATGGATATTTTTCATTTGTCTAGTTATTTAATTGAAATTGGGTAACTGGCATTAACTCGTTCTAATTCGGTCAATGCGATTTGGTATTTTTGGAATTGAATGGAAATATTTACTTCCGCTTGTGATAACTGATTAGTCGCATCGATGAATTCCAATTGGTTCAACAAACCTTCTTTTGAAACGGAATTGATCAATTGAAAATAATTTTCTGCAGTTTTAAATTGTTGCTGAGCAGTCATCCAATTGAGTTTTGCCGATGCAACATTTCGCTGAGCAACATTTTGAGACAATTCAATTTTATTAATCAAATCAGCTTGTTGCAATTCCGTATTTTGAATATCCAATAGCGTTTGCTTGATCTGCAACTTGTTTTTATTTCCGTTGTAAATCGGAATGGATGTCGAAACACCTACCATGTAGTAAGCAGATTTATTACTGAATTCCCAATTGGAAGCCTGCGAACCTAAATCCAGGTAAGCATTTAATTTCGGTTGCCAATACGATTTATTCATCGTTAGCACTGTGTTTTGAATCGTACTTACTTGATCCAGTAATTGTAATTCTTCTCTGCGCTTTTCAGTAGGTTGTGATTCCACCAATTGATTGCTGGTTAATTCAACCGGTGTATCTTGTGCACGATTCAGTAAAAAGTTAAAATACGCTCGTGCATTTTCAACATTGCTTTTCGCTTCGTTCAGTATGCTGTTCATTTTGTATTCTTCCGTTTCAGCGCGAAGTAAATTCACTTGAAGTCCTTTCCCTTCTCGTATCAAAGCTTTATGGAATTCAATGTTTTTTTGAATGACTTTCAAATTGGATTCGTAAATATCCACCAACTCTGTGGTCATGACATAATTGAAATAAGCCACTTTTACTTCTTTCACCAATTCACGTGCATACATGGAAATTTCCAATTCAGTCAGTTTGATTCTTTGTTCATGAATCTTTTTGTTTAAAAGAAGATCCCTGTTATAAATCGGTACAGCAGTTCTCACATAGGCATCGTAAAAATTATGAGGCAAGAAATTGATTTGCTGATTCGCGATCTGAGGAAAAGCATTCGATCCCGTCATTTGATTCAAGGTAGCATAAACCGGATTTAGCATATCTCCCAATGGAAGTGTACTATATCTTCCTCCTTTTGCTGAAGTATAATTTCCTGTAAAGTTGACACTTGGCAAAAAATTGTTTTTAGCACTTTGAAGCGTCACGATCGCTTTATCATATTGAATTTGTTTTTGCTTCAATACGATGTTGGAATCAATGGCAAACTGGACATATTCATCCAATTTCGACTGAGCACTGACAGAAATGCTAATCCCGCCAATCATGCATAATACAAGTGTTTTAAATCTGAAAAAAATCATGTCGCATCCTATTAATAAAAAGTTAACACTGTTAAGTAATATTTAAAAAAATTAGGCCCTGAAAGCCTCTAGTAAAGAAATAAATTCATTAAATGCCAAATCAACTATTAAATCTCGTTTTTCTTCGTCCAATACTTTACACCTTCCCCTGTCGTATAAAGTACACATTCCGTGCATGGTCGACCACACCAGATAGGCACCTGCATCTGCATCCTTGAATAATAACAGTTTCTTGTCCATACATTCCTGGATCGAAAAACGCAGAGCATCGAATGAACTTTGTCCTTCCTTCCAGGTTTCATGCTCACCGTTCAGTGAATCCATTGGTGCTTTCTGAACAAACATTAAGTCATAATAATCGTGATGTTCGTTGGCAAAGTGCAGGTATAATCTTCCCATTGCCTTGATTCGTTCAAAAGGATCCTCCACATGGATCAAGACTTCCATCTGCCGGCTTAAAATATCAAAACCATCTTTGTGCAAAGCATACAGAATAGCGTCTTTATCTTTAAAATAGAGGTAAATTGTCGTTGCACTGTATCCAATATTCTGAGCAATAGTCCGCATACTCGTTTGATCAAATCCTTTTTCCAGGAAAATCTCACGAGCAGCCGAAAGTATGATTCTTCTCAAATCTCCTTTCTCTTTTTTATGGCGTTCTATCGGACTCATATAAATCTGTTTCTTGGGACAAAGTTAATTAACACTGTTAATATAAAAAAGAAAAATATATGAATTGTTGAAAATAATAGGTGAATTGTGGAATTTAAAGCGGTGAGTTGTAATTTGGGATTGAGAATGATTGGAAAATTGGAGATTTAGTAAATTTTCAAAATGAATAATCAATTCCAACGTCTCCTTACTTGTCGTTTATTTGTTGAATCAGCACTTATATTTAATATATCAGTGATCAAATCAGCCGTATCTTCTATATGATTCTGCACCAATGAATTTGGAATTCTCAAAGTGAAATAACCTTTCTTAAAAGAATGATAAGTTCTTTTCAAATCAGCTAAAGCTTGTTGAGGATTATAATTATGTTGTTGACCATCAACCTCAATGTTTACTTTTGCTTGTACAACTGCAATATCAATGGTTTTATTTCCATCAAATTTCTCTAATTCTGCGGGTACTTTTCTCTTTCTTAATTCAAAATAAAGAGAAAGTGATTCAGGTGTTGAATGATATTCTGCGTAACGTACCCAATCCTGACAACTTCTACACAGGGGGATACCAAAATTATCAAGGGAATAATTATCAACCCTACTATCTATATAAATTTCACACTCAAGACATTCAGGATTTTGATTGTACATACTCATAATTCTCTATTATGTTAAACGTTTGTCACAGTCTTAAGACATTAACTTAAAACAACTATACAGCTTTCAATTTGATTATCATAGCTTCCTATCATTTATCGCTTTCTCAACTCGATTAATAAAATCAAGGGCAACTTGTTTTTTCATCCTTCTCGAATTAATATCAATTTTGGCAGATGGCGAAGAAATTCGAATAACATTTCTAACGGTAAAAAAATAGACGATAAAGCATAAAAGGCCTAAAAGAACCAAGCCAGATTGTTCTGATCCAATTCCACCTGAAACACCAGCAATTCCTAAAATCAATAAAATATAATACGAGGAATATTTTCGTTCGCAGGATGTAACGTGCTCTAAAATAATACTTTTTACATGTGAACTTCCCCAACTTTTTTCAACTTGACGAACTCTTATTGTCGTTAATGTTACATTCTTATTGTCAGATTCTGATAATAATTCTTCTCCCTGAAATAAATTCATAGCTTCAATTTTTTACTCACCAAACCTACACACTCCTTTTCATTAAAAACAGAGTATATCTACGCTATTTTTTTGCGCATTTGCGAAAGAAAAAATTGTGGTAAATACGGTAATTTGATTTTAAGAGTAAATAGTAATAGTAAGTGATAGAACGACTCTAAGCTTGTTTTTGTAAATATTGTTTTTT
>CAIUKX010000587.1 GCA_903899795.1 uncultured Flavobacteriales bacterium | reverse complement strand
TTTCAAATCCTACTTTTTTCTCTTTGGAGTATATCGACCAGTTTAATTCCCCATCGTTCAAGGTTCGTTTGTAAAAAGGAATCCAAGCAACCAAACCAGCTTGATGGGTCATCATATCTTTCAGCTGAATTTGTCCGAAAGCACCATTTCCAGTCAATTCCGGAATATAGTCTTTCAATTGTTTATTAATCGTGAATTTTCCTTCTGTCTGCAATTTCATTAATCCTAAAGTCGAACCGGCAATTTTTGTTACAGAAGCTATGTCGTAGACATCCGTATTCTTCACTGTAGCTGTATCCTCATATTTCAGGGTTCCATAACTTTTTTGAAGAATCATTTTTCCTTCAACAGCAACGACAATCTGACAACCTGGGAATGCTCCTGCAGTAATTGCATTTTTCACAAAATTATCAATCTCTACCAACTTCTTAGGATCGATACCCAATTCTTCGGGTTGCGAAAATTTTAACCTACCAGAACTTTCCACTTTTTCACCAAATTCGATTGGATATTGACTCGAAATAGTAAAAGGTAATTTACCGGAAGCTGGAATCGCTCCGAAAATAAATTGTGACATCCGTTCCTGAGCAATCGCATGATTTTCATAAGCAAGAACAATCGATTCCACGTGTTTCAAATCACATTTTTCTTTCAAAGCCAGAGGGTTTCCAAAAAGAACTACCACATTGTTTTTATCAGAAGGGAGATTCGTCAGCCAATCTCTCCAGCCTTTCGGCATTCCGAAATCGTTTTTCGGACGAACTGCACTCGCATGAAAAGCTGTAATGATCACATCGTACGTTTTCAGTTTATCCCCCATTCGTTCCATCGCTTCTTCTGCAGTGTAGTAATGATAATGATCCACTTTGGTAAATCGCTCGATTCCTTCTCTGAAAGCCGACGTATGCGAACCTATACTGATTCGGGCAATACGTTTATCCAATTTCTTCAAGGGAAGTAATCCTTTGTCATTTTTCAAAACAGTAATCGCTTTCTCATAGACCTGCTTTTTCGCCCAGTCAACTTCACCCTCTGAATACGTAGTATATTCTTTCGGTTTAACAATGAACTTGTATTTCGACTTCAAAACTTTCAAGCATCTTTTGTCCAATTCCACTTTGGAAATCGAACCGCTTTTCACTTTACTAGCAATTGCCTTGATGGCTTCTTCCACACTTTCAGGAAACAATAAAATATCACATCCTGCCTCAAAAGCTTTGACAACCACTTCTGTTTTTCCGTATTTATCGGCCACCGCCTTCATATTGAGCGCATCGCTGATCACCAATCCGTTGAATCCCAGAGAATCCTGCAAGTAACCTTGAATAATTCGTTTCGATAAACTGGTAGGTAGTCCTGAATTATCCAACGAAGGAACATTCAAATGACCAATCATTACAGAAGATGATCCTGCTTTTATACCTTCTCTGAACGGAACCAAATCAACCGATTGAATCGTTTTGGAAGAACTGGAAACAGTTGGTAATTCATAATGAGAATCTTTATCGGTGTTTCCATGTCCCGGAAAGTGTTTAATACTGGTCATCACACCATTTTCTTCGATTCCTTTTACGGTCGCACGAACTTGTTCCGCCACTTTTTTAGGATTTTCACCATAGGAACGAAAACCAATTACCGGATTTTCAGGATTACTGTTCACATCTGCTACAGGAGAAAAATTCATATGTATTCCTAATTCTCTGCATTCCTGAGCCATCATCGCACCGATTTTCTCCGATAATTTAACATCATCCGCCGCACCAATAGTATATGCATAGGGAAAACGTTCCTCTCCAAAAATCCGCATTTGAATTCCCCATTCAGCATCCATTCCAATCAATAAAGGCGTTTTACTTACCTTTTGAAAACGCTCGATGGAAGATTTTAAATTGTCTCTTTCACCTTGAAAAAAAATGATCCCTCCTACTTTTTGTTCAGTTACCATATTTTCCACTTCTTTCAAATGCTTTTCTCCCTGATTGGAATAAGCCGGAATCATGAAAAATTGTCCAACTTTTTCTTCCAAAGACATAGCTGAAAGATGATCCTGCGCCCATTCATCTTCTTTCGAAATTTCACTTGAACGATTTCTTGAAGGGGCTTTTTTTACTGTATATCCGAAGATTAAAAGTAGAGTAGCAACAAAAGTGATCCCTACAAAAAACGATTTATATCTGTGCATAACTTTCATACCACGAAATTACTTCAAGATAGTCGAAAAAGCGAGGATAATGTTTGATTTTTTTCAGCATTATACAGGGAAGCCAAAGAATGCTGTTTACTACAGCGCGGAGCTACCACGAAGTAAAAAACACTCTTTAGTAATGTCATTACAACTTCATGAAAAATCACTTGTGAATCCCAGAGGGATGAATCATTTTATAAGGATGGGTGCCTAACCCATCCGCAAAACATAATCAATCCCACTAAGATCCGTAGGATCGATACATACTAAATTATACATATCCCAAATGTGTCATTCCTCTGGAACTCCATACTTAACATCATCATGTTTCTCAATGGATTACATCCATTGTCACAAAATGAATCGTCCCTACAGGACTAGGATTTATCTTGTGAAAATTCCAGATAGTTCACTAATTCTTTAAATCTACAACGAAGATTATGTGTCAAACAGCAAATGATATCGCAGCTTAACTTTTGCGTCCCTACTAATACATTTCAAAAAACTTATGTCTGCTTTTGTAGTAAAAAAAGACAAAATAATTTCTACTTTTATGCGGTAGACACAAACGATCGAAAACAGTTTTCATGAATTCAACAACGCAGATTAAATGTCCCAATTGTGGTACCGACATCGATGTAAATGACATTCTGTCTCATCAATTGGAAGACAAATTCAGGCAACAATACAATGCTCAAATTGCTGAACAGCGGAGTGAATTTGAAAAAAGACAGTCTCAACTGAATCAAGAGAAAATTGATTTTGAAACCAAAAAACAAAAGGAAAATGAGTTGTTTCAGGAACGGTTTGAAGCAAAGATCAAAGCTGAAAAGCAAGCCCTTGAAGTAAAAATCAAAGAAAAACTTCAGCAAGAACAAGCTGAACAGTTTTTGGATATGCAAAAAGAACTCAATGAAAAGTCAAAACAATTGATTGAATTGAGTAAAAGCAAAGCTGAAATTGAAAAGCTCAAGCGGGAAAAAGCCGAAATGAAAGAAATGGTGGAAGCTGAATCTCAACAGAAATTAAACCTTCAACTCCAGGAAGAAAAAGAAAAGATTCGTAAAATCGAGGAAGATAAAAATGAAATGCGTTTCAAGGAAATGCAAAAGCAACTGGAAGATCAAAAACGGTTGACCGAAGAAATGAAACGCAAACAGGAACAAGGCTCCATGCAGCTTCAGGGAGAAGTTCAGGAATTGGCCATAGAAGAATGGTTAGCTTCTCAATTTCCTTTGGACACAATAGAGGAAATCAAAAAAGGCCAGCGCGGCGGTGATTGCATTCAGACAATTCATACCCGATCTCAGCAAAACTGCGGATCAATTTATTACGAAAGCAAACGAACCAAAGATTTCCAACCCAGCTGGATCGAAAAATTCAAGGCGGATATCCGGGAAAAAAGTGCCAATATCGGTGTATTAGTCACGGATGCAATGCCTTCCGGTATGGAACGAATGGGATTGAAAGACGGAATTTGGATATGTAATTATGAAGAATTCAAAGGACTTTGTACAGTACTCAGAGAATCAATCATTCAGGTAAGTTTGGCTGTTAGCTCACAAGAAAACAAAGGTGACAAAATGCATTTGCTGTATGATTTTTTAACGAGCAATACCTTCAGAATGCAGGTTGAAGCGATCGTTGAGGGATTTACACAAATGAAGGCTGATCTGGAAAGCGAAAAAAGAGCTATGCAACGGATCTGGAAACAGCGTGAAAAACAAATTGAAAAAGTCATCACCAATACGATTGACATGTATGGTTCCGTGAAAGGAATTGCCGGTAATGCAGTTCAGGATGTAAAAGCCTTGGAACTACCCAATGCTGATGATTTTAACGAGGAGGAGGACTAAGTCTGTCGATTTGTCAGAAAAATGAAGATGGAACGATTAATGATCAGTTGTGAATGTTAAATTTTGAATGTTGAATTGTTAGGTAATCAATTAAGTATTTAAAATTTAAAATTCAACATCAAACATTATAAAAAAATGAGTGACATAATAAAATTATTACCCGATCACATTGCCAACCAGATTGCAGCAGGGGAAGTTATACAACGTCCTTCATCTGTGGTGAAAGAAATGGTTGAAAATGCGATTGATGCAGGTGCTACAAAAATTGACGTCGTAATTAAAGACGCTGGAAAAACACTCATCCAGATCGTCGATAATGGCAAAGGAATGTCGCCCTTTGATGCGCGTATGTGCTTCGAACGTCATGCTACCAGCAAGGTTTCTAAAGCGGAAGATTTATTCACTTTAACCACCAAAGGATTCAGAGGTGAAGCTCTGGCATCCGTAGCAGCGATTGCTCATGTTACGCTCAAAACCAAACTTCAAGAGGATGAGTTGGGAAGTCTGGTTCAAATTGAAGGAAGTAAAATCACCAAACAAGAACCGATTGTTAATCCAACAGGAACTTCTTTTGAAGTAAAGAATTTGTTTTACAATGTTCCGGCGCGACGAAATTTCCTGAAATCAGACGGGATTGAATTTCGCCACATTTTAGATGATTTCGAACGCATCGCTTTGGCACATCCCGAAGTAGCTTTAACGATTCGACACAATGATACGGAAATTTACAACCTGCCTTCCTGTGTCTTGAAAAAACGTGTGGTCGATATCTTAGGAAAAAGTTCTAATGAAAAATTGGTTCCAATCGACGAATCGACAGATATTGTTGAATTGAAAGGATTTGTTGGGAAACCTGAATTTGCAAAGAAAAAACGCGGCGAACAATTTTTGTTTGTCAACGACCGTTATTTCAAAGATTCGTTTTTCAATCATGCCATTACACAAGCTTTTGACGGACTGATTCCTCCGAAAACATTTCCTTCTTACTTTTTATATTTGACGGTTAATCCTCAGAAAATTGATGTCAATGTCCACCCGACGAAAACAGAGATTAAATTCGAAGAAGACCGTTTGATTTACGCTATTATTTTGAGTAGCATTCGTCAGGCGTTAGGTAAATACAACATCGCTCCTACCTTGGATTTCAACCGTGAAACAAGTTTTGATTTACCCCATACGATGAACACTCAAATGCCGGTTCAGCCCAAAATCATCGTCAACGAAAACTACAATCCTTTCAATACAACAACCTCTTATTCCAAACCGAGTACAAGTTCAGGTTTTACGAAAGCAATCCGAGCGGAAGGATTTGGAAACTCAGAAATCAATCAACAAGATTGGGCCAACTTTTATTCGATCAAGGAAGAGACTCCGAACGTTGAACCACAAGAATTGGATCTGGAAATCGAAGAAGTAGAAACCAAGGATTTCATCATCAGAGGAAATTATGTATTCACACCTTGTAAGTCGGGCATAATGGTCATTCACCACCGACGAGCTCAGGAGCGAATTGTCTACGATCGAATGATGTCGGCCTTTATCATAAATCCCATTCAATCACAAAAATTACTTTTCCCGTATGAAAAGGAAGTTTCAGCAGGCGAAAAAAGCGAATGGATTTCCAATTCAACACTCTTGAACCGCCTCGGATTTGAAACGGAATTCATTGAAGGCAATATGCTAGTGAATGCTGTACCTTCGATTATTCCCGAAGAAAGTATTAATGATTGTTTGGACAACATACTTTCAACACTTTCGTTCAGAGATATTGACAAAGGAGATATCGCACATTTATTGATCGGCTCCATTGCAAAATCGTCTTCGATGAAAAAGAAAGTAAACATGACAAAAGAAGCCTGTGAATTGTTAGTCAGTGAATTGTTTCAATGTTCAGAACATTCATTCACTCCTTCAGGTAAAAAAATAATAGAAACAGTCACTATGGACGAAATAGCTCAAAAATTTTAGAATATGTTTTCATTTTTAAACAATATCCCCCAGGTTACAAAGAACATTCTCTTGTTGAATGTGATGTTATTTATCCTTACTTTATTTTTTGAAAGTCGAGGTCTTGATTTAGGTAGAATACTAGGCGCTTATTATGTGAATTCACCATCCTTTAAGCCATTTCAAATGGTAACACATTTTTTTATGCATGGTGGATTTATGCACATTTTACTAAACATGTGGCTTCTTCTTATGCTTGGATCTCATCTGGAAAGATTATGGGGACCAAAACGTTTTTTTATTTTTTATCTAATCAGTGCTTTAGGTGCTTTTGCCTTATATAACATCATTGGTGCATATCAAATTTTTGAATTGAAAAATTCATTTTCTCACCTCATAAACGTAGATGCACTTGATCAAATCATAAAAACCAGTGAAACCAAAGATCAAGTTTTTAACCGATCAATAGAATATTTAAATACACTTAGTAATGCTAATCAATTAAATCCCAACGCTATTGTAAAATATCTCAATTACTGTAGTACACCAATGTTAGGAGCTTCAGGAGCTATCTTTGGTATAATGGCTGCTTTTGCAATCTTATTACCTAATACAGAATTCTATATTTATGGCGCTATTCCTGTCAAAGCAAAATATATGGTTGGAGGATATTTTCTACTCGAAGTGTATTTAAGCTTCAATGGTTCAGGTGGAGATGGAATAGCACATTTGGCACACGTTGGTGGAGCTATTGCAGGAGCAATCCTGCTCTTTATATGGAGAAAAACCGATCGAAAAAACTTTTGGTGATGCAAACAGAACGAACACTCATAGAAGAATTAAAACATCAGTTTTCAAACGGTGGGATGACAATGAAGTTGATCTTCGTCAACCTTATTGTTTTTGTATTTATTGCCTTGATTAAGTCTTTTGGAAGACTGATGTTAGGTGATATTCAAGTGGAGATATTAAACGCGCTTTTTACGCTTGATACTAGTTTCTCAGGATTTATCGTTAAACCCTGGGGGTTGTTTACAAGTATTTTCGCCCATTTTGATTTTTTTCACCTGTTCTTCAATATGCTGATGCTTTATTTTGCAGGAAGGGCATTTGAACAAGTTTTTAATCGCTCCCGACTTTTATATACCTATATTTTGGGAGGAGTTATAGGCGGTATCTTTGAAATGATTGCTCATGAAATCTTTCCTATTTTTGAAGGCATCCAAACCGTAGTAGTAGGAGCTTCCGGTTCAACTATGGCTATTTTTATTGCTTTAGCTTTTCACAAGCCAAACTTAAAAGTAGAAATTTTACCCGGTTTTTCTTTCCGGTTGATGATTCTTGCTGCATTTTTTCTAATCAAAGATTTATTGGCAATCGCAACCCCTGATCATACTGCCCACTTCGCCCACATCGGTGGTGCAGTTCTTGGTATTATTTCTGTACAAAACATCCACAGTGAAAGTAATTTTATAACTTTAATCCAAAGATATATGAAATCGATAGTAGCTTTCTTTCGGAAATTATTTGGCAAACGTCAACCTACTTTTACCATAAAGCAAGGTGGTAGCGGTCGTGGAGGTGTAATGACGGATGAGGAATACAACTACGAAGTCAAACAAAGACAACAAAAAGTCGATCAGATATTGGACAAAATTGCAAAATCAGGATACGAATCTCTTTCTAAAGCAGAAAAGGATTTTTTATTCAATCACAGTAAGAATGGCAAATAAGGTAATTCAAAACATCATGCGATTTTCGTCGTGGATTAAAGTCCTGACGGTCATCTGCCTGATCGCTTTATTACTAGCTTATCTTTGTCCCTATATTCATCCTGGAACATTTTGGCCTCTCCCCTTTTTCGGTTTGGCATATCCTATCATTTTTGTACTTTCCATTTTATTTCTCATCATTTGGACAATTGCCCGATCTCGCTGGGCTCTCGTAGTTTTAACAGTGATTTTATTAGGTGGTAAATTACATTTCCGAATGGTTGCTGTTGGCTCAGATCCTGACCCACTACCTGCTAAGGAAGACGTTTTTCATGTAATGAGTTATAATGTTCGATTGTTTGATTTGTACAATTGGACCATGTCAGAAAAAAACGAATACAGAGACTCTATTTTCAACTATATTGCGAGAGAAAACCCCGATGTGGTTTGTTTTCAGGAATTTTATCATCAGGATAAACCCACTAATTTTCCTACACGCGATACCTTACGTCAAATTCTAAAAACGAAGGATTATCACGAGCGGTATAGTCACAAGTTAAAAGGACGGCAAAACTTTGGTATAGCGATGCTTTCCAAATATCCGATGATCGCGAAAGGTGATGTTGCTTTTAAAGACGATAATAACGATGCAGATAATTACTGTATTTATGCTGACATTGTGAAAAACAAAGACACCTTCAGGATTTATAATGTTCATTTACAGTCCATAAAATTCAAGAAAGATGATTATGCTGTTTTTGGTGACAAAAGTAAAAATCCTGAGATCAACAAATCGAAAATCAGGCTGATGCTTGATAAACTTAGAATTGCTTTTCCAAAACGAGCAGACCAAGCTCTGACTGTAATGCAGCATGTAGAGACTTCGCCTTATAAAGTAATTATTTGCGGTGACTTCAATGATACTCCGCTGTCTTACACCTACAACCAATTCAATAAAAAAATGACCGATGCATTCCGTAACTGCTCGAAAGGCATTGGCGCAACCTATGTTGGACGAGTACCAGCAGGAAGAATCGATTACATTTTCTACTCCCCTGAACTGAAGTCGGCACAATTCAAAATCCAGGAAGGAGTGTTCAGCGATCACCGCGCCATTTCTTGTTGGATCTACAGATAATTTACTATCTGCAATTTGGATTTTTTAAATTCAAATTATCCAACTGTAACCAAAACTTAAATCTTCCGTATATGGTCATAACTTTCGATTAACAGGTGGGAATGCATTTGTTTTGAGTTATTAAAAAAGGCAATAACTCCAATTCAGGTTACGATTCGCACTTGTTAATCCGAAAAAAATAGTATAATTTTACAGACATGAAAACACCGATTACTGCATTCGTAAAAATTGGATTTATCTGCACTGCACTTGTAGTTGTATCTTCTTGTAATTCGAATTCAGAAGAGAAAACTGAATCGAAAAAAGAAGATGTAAAAACAACCAGCAAAACTCAACCCATTGTAAGAAAATGGTCTTTGGCTGATGATCCTCAAGGACATGACAAAGCAACAAAAGTGGTGTTATCAATTGAAGAAAGCGGATACTTTATCATCTACGACACAATCATAGATCCTAAATTTGCTCAAGCAGGAATCAGTAAAATTCAACCCATTTCAAAAGGTCAATGGAATTTGAAAGATAAAAAATTGACATTGAACCATCTTCAAGCTGATTCAAGTCGATCTGAAACTTTCCAGGTAGCTGATATTACAGATAAGAAATTAATCATTATCGGAGCAAACAATAAAAAACATACCTACATTGCTTATTAATCCAACTTCATGTTAGTCGAAATAAATCCGAAAAACATCGATTCACGTTTGATTGATCAAGCGGTAAAAATTCTTCAAAACGACGGAATTATTATTTTTCCAACGGATACAGTCTACAGTATGGGGTGCAATCTGCGAAGTAAGAAAGCACTCAACAACCTCGCGAAAATGAAAGGAATTAAACTTAGTAAAGCTAATTTTTCCATCATTTGTCACGATCTGAGTAATCTTTCCGATTACGTAAAACACATCGACCGCCCTACTTTTAAATTGCTCAAACAAAGTTTTCCGGGACCTTTTACCTTCATCTTAAATGCTACAACTGAGGTCACGCGTATTTTCGATACCAACAAAAAAGAAATTGGAATCCGGATTCCTGATAATAAAATCATTCTGATGATTGTTGAGCAATTGGGAAATCCAATAGCCACCACTTCTCTCCACAATGAGGAAGATACCTTTTTAGATTATTTCGCAGATCCTTACGCTATTTATGAGCGGTACGAAGATGAAGATCAAATCGAAATGATTATTGATGGTGGAGCTGGAAACTTAAATGCATCAACAGTTGTAGATTGTACAGGTGACCAAACGAAAATCATCCGTCAGGGAATCGGACAAATTGTTTTATGATACTCATTATTGATTGCGGAAGTCAAAAGACACCATACATTGAACAATGTATCGATGAATTCATGGATTTTGAAACTGTTGCAATTCTTTCCTTCACAGAAAATGATCTGATCGGTAAAAAAGGCGTTGTTATTTCGGGGGCTCCGTTGTTAATTACGGAAATGGATATCACTCCTTATCTTCAAAAAATAAAGTGGATAAAAAATACTTCACTACCCGTTCTTGGAATTTGTTTCGGACATCAATTGATCGGCTTGACATTCGGAGCTTATGGTTCAAGAATGAAAGAAGACCGCGATTGGCAGACGATTGAAATCTTTGAACCTTGTACATTATTTGACAAACTTCCGACCGAAGTAGAAATGATGGAAGACCATTGCGAATCGATTTCTATCCCAGCTGGATTTACATTGGTAGCTTCATCGGATGCCTGTGTCAACGAAGCTATGCAACACAAAGAATTACCACTTTTTGGTGTTCAGTTTCACCCGGAAGTTTCGGGTAATCACGGCAGAGTCTTATTTGAGAATTATGTCTCGCTATGCGAGAAGATTCAGGACTAGAAGATAAGATCGCCGCGCTCAAAGATATAAAATGTTAGACTAAATTTGGTTGAATCAAATAAGTATACCTTACGAATTGAAGATCATTATTATCCTATTGACTTTCATTAAAGATTAGC
>CAIUKX010000586.1 GCA_903899795.1 uncultured Flavobacteriales bacterium | reverse complement strand
TTGTAATGTTCGTTCTTTAATGAAATTATTTGAAATCTTTACCACATCGATACTTGAACATGATATAAAAGATAGATTTGCTAGTAATGAAGTAAATAGAAAGAAAATAGATGTATTAAAGAAATTAGTTTTTATTCGGGACTATGCTGAATGTATAAAACTTACTTTTAGTAGTAATAAGTCACCTAATCTTGCAATTCATTTAAAAGAGTACTTTTTGATCATTTTTGATGAAGTTTTAAGAAACATCGAAAAGAATCTTAATATCGATGTTTACAATACTCCATTTGCAGAAGATTTTAAAAACACAAGACAATCCATTGTAAATTCAGTTGATAATAACCTTGTAGCGCTATTGATTGGAAGCAATAAAGAAATAATTTCAGAAATTCTACCTACACCAGTTAAGTTAAAATCTAATAAAGATCCAGAATTGGAAGAATACTTTCATTTAGGTGATGAAATTAAATCCAATTTTATTCAAGAGATTAAAGCAATCTTTAACATAGAGTCTGGAAAAAATATGAGATCATTGATTGAAGTACTCAAACATGAAGGAATAATTAAAATTCCGAATAGGAAAAATAAACCCTTTTATAGGGTTTTACAAAAATATTTAGATAGAAATATAGCGGATTATAATGCCATATTTGATAAATCAGTATCAGTTATGGAATACGATAAAAATTTTATTTATGAGAAACTTACCCCACTTCTTAAAAAATATGAACTGAATAAAAATTAACTTGTCTAACTTGTTTATTCTTGTCTAACAATGTTAAACAATTAAATATCAGTTGTTTAGGTTAGTAGACTCAATATCTTTGTTGAAATATTAATCACAGAGATATGGATCAAATTCAAATTTTACAAACTACAACTAGCGAACTAGTAAATGTAATTTCAGATTGTGTAAAAGCACAATTTCAAGACTTTTCAAATGAATTGAAAGGCAATCGACCAATCAAAGAGGAAAAAGAGTTTCTCACAAGAAAAGAAACAGCAGACCTTTTTAAAGTTAGTTTGGTCACAATTCATGAGTGGCAAAACAACGGAACAATCCGAGTTCTTAAGATGGGGAATCGGTCTTATTACAAACGTTCTGAGTTATTAGAAACATTGTTTAATTCTAACCGCCATTAATCATGAAAAATAAAAGCAAAAGAGATGCTATTAATAATAGCACCCCTCTGTCAATTTCTTTAACTGGCGAAAGTTTTAGAACTAATCAAAGATACAAAAAACAATCCATTAAAGTCCAGTTTAATCAAACAGAAAAAGCATTTTTTAATGGCTATTTTACTATGAAAACAATTGCAGTTCAATTAGATATTGACAGATCGAATATCTGCAGATACGTTGCTACTTTAAGAAAATTAAATCGTATTCAATTAGTTAAAAAGGGAAACTGTCCAATCACGAAAAGTTCAGGTGTCGGATTTTACACTACTATTCCTGAATATTGTGTTAGCTGTAATCAATTAAATCTTTTTGAACTATGAAACTTTACAAAACAGTTTTAGAAATACTTAAAGATGAGGTAATCAATGACATCTTAAAGGCAACAAATTCAAAAAAGATTCTTTTTACTTACAATGATGCTATAAAGTATTCTAACAAAGGGACAGAGCGAACCCAAATAATAATTAAAGCTATTAAGTTCTTAGAAAGTAATCCATTAAGCGAAAATGACTATTTCAAATTTTTAGAAGCATACTCAAAAGGGATAAAATTAAATGAAAAGTATTTTAGACACGATTTAAACAAATTGCATAATTATTACAAAATAGCAGACAAAAAGGAAAGTAATCCATTCAACAAAATAAACTATGAAAACTATGTTTTATTTATGTTCCTTAAATTATTTGGACATTATACTTTATCAGATAACATACTATTTAATGTCAAATTGTTAGATAATAGAGAATATAACCCACTTACTAAAATCCCTAGTGTTTTTCGCGGTTCTTTACCTTTTAAAGTGAAAGAATATGATATAAAAAGAGCATTTCCAACTTTCATTGATATTGAATTAAATTCAGAGTTTAGACATGATGTTTATGAAAAAATAAATAAGCAGAATTTTGCCATGTTTTTGAATTCTAATTGTGAAAGTAAAGTTTCAATCGAAGATGCTAGGAAAGGTTTATTGCCAGTCTATAATAATAAAGTTACTGGCGTTTTAACAGATGAGCGTTACAAAGAGAAAGGTAAACTTTTTAAAGATCTTACAAACTACGAAAAGCAGTATATCGACAGATTTGTTTCAGAGAATGAAATTCAAAATTTTGTCCGTCTGCATGATGGTATTTTTGTTCTTAAAGAAACTGATTGTAAAAAAGTAAAGTTTGAAACGGTGGAATTTTCAATTAAAGAATGTATCAAACCAATGATTGAAAACGATATAATTTCATTCTACGAAATTGACCCAAAGAAAGAAGTTGAAACAAGTCCATCATTGTATGCAGACTTTTTAAAACAAGAAAAGTTTATTAGACTATCATCACCCGACGACAAAATTCAGTTACTCAAAAATTCAAATAATGTGGTTGATTTTTTCAATCATAAAACAGATATGGTGTCATTTTTAGAATGTGAAATTAACGAGTTAACGAATGACAAAGTAAGGGTAAGGGATCGAATAGCACGGGACAATAATAACAGTTTAGCACAATCTTACACGCTTTTAAAGCCTATTAAATTAATCTATTACAAGGATAACAAAGAACGTTTTGGACTACCTTTTAAAAACGGTTTCAACTACTTTGACGACAAAGATAAGTTTGAAATTAAATCTAAGGAGTATGAAGATGTAAAAGGATTTTTCGCACCTCATCCAATACAAAAACGAGAATTTAATTATACTGATGAGGTCGGGAACTTTGAATTGTTCATACAAAGAATTTCAACTGGACTAAAAGATTGTAACAAATCAAATGAACAACAACAAACAATCGTAAATTCATTTATTTCAATGATCGGTTATTTATGCCACAACTTTAAATCTTTAGAAAGTCCATGTATAGTTTTAACGGATGAGGGAGCAAATGATGAAACCCGAAATGGTCGCAGGGGCAAGTCTTTGATATTTAAAGCTGTTCAACAAGTATTGAAGGTAATTGAAAAAGGAGGTACAGAATTTGATCCAAATTACACTTTCAACTTTGCTGATCTCGACAAAAGTTTTAATCTGTATGTTATTGACGATGTCCCGTGTAATTTTAATTATAATGCACTTTATACGCAAATTACTGGCGGAATCAACTCACAAAAGAAAGGCAGTAAAGCGGAAATGATCGAACGAGAAGATAGTCCGAAATTTTTGATTACTTCAAATTTCTTATTCCGATGTGATGAAAAAAATGGTTCAACTGTAGCGCGATTTTATGAATATAAAATAAAGCCTTATTATAGTGTATCATACACCCCGAAAGATGAATTTGATCAAGCTTTCTTTGAAGATTGGGACAAATTGGAATGGGATAAGTTTTACTCGTTTGTATTTAGGTGTGTGAGGTATTATTTAGTAAATGGAATTCAAAGGATACACTACGATAAAACAGAGGATAATTTTAAAGCTTTGTTTGGCTCTGATGTCAGGCTTTCTGAAATGGAACGAATTATTGATATTTTAATAAATCACAGAAAACAAACGTCTTTTAGTGTAGGAGAATTTCTATCAGTTTACCAGTCGTTTGAAAATCCTTTGCGAAATGAAAAACTTTTTAACCAATTCAACACAAAAGAAGCTATTAATAATTATTTACCACAATCATGTTATAACAATTTTATTCAAGGTCGTGAGCGTAAATGGTGGAAAAAGTAATAAAATGTTACGCTTGTTACAGCTGTGTTACAGTTCATGTTATAGGTAACTATTTGATTTTAAAATTTGTTACACTTGTTACACTTCTTTTAAACTTATAACGTGGGAAAGAAAAGTTTAAGAGTAGTAAAAAGAATAGTAAATATAAAATATAAGTTCGTTTTAAGTGTAACAACTGTAACGGAATTGACAATCAATACTTTAAGCCGTAACACAACCGTAACCGAAGTGTAACAACCGTAACAATATAAATGGATTTCAATCTTTTTCAATTATGAAGAAAACCGAGCATTTAACCTTATAAAAGTTAACAATTTCAGAATAATAATTCTCTTTAAATACTGTGAAAATACTGTGATATTATGAAAAAAGAAAACAACTTAAAACCTTTTCAAAAAGGGCAAGATTCTAGGCGAAATTTAGATGGACGACCAATAGGTTCTCGAAATCGATCAACAATTTTACGTGAACTTTTAGATCAAGGAGATAATGAATACCTATTACACAAAGCACAATTAGAAAAAGCACTAAATGGAGATATTAATTCTTACAAAACTATTTTAGATAATGTTTATGGAAAACAACCACAAGAAAGTGATTTAACTGATAAAAAGGATAGTATAACAATTATCTCTGTTGGATATAAAGAAAAGAATTGTGATTGAATGCACACAATATTAATATGGATGTCTAAACATTACACAAAGATTGAGAAAAGGATATAAATAATAATTAATAGTACTATAGAAACGATAAAAATAGACATGATCTTCACAAAAACAGTAAAAGCATTATTATTAGTTAATTTGTCATTGATCTCTTGCACTTTTTTATTTTGAATTCTTTTACTTTCAAAATCCTGACCAATATTAAATTTATTTCCACATTTCAAACAAGTTATTACAACTTTATTACTTCCTATTGTTCCAGCTAACAAACCAATACCTCCTGTTAATATCGCCCCGCCAATTGCCTGTTTTCCGCTAAATCCTTTTTTGTTAGTCGTTAGTTGAGTTGATCTGCATTTTGGACATTTTATGTTATCTTCCTCCATAATCTTTTGATTAAATGATTTTATTGTTTTTCCAAATATAACAAATATTACATAATT
>CAIUKX010000585.1 GCA_903899795.1 uncultured Flavobacteriales bacterium | reverse complement strand
TTTAAAATCTTCAAGTTCTTTTATAAATCTATGTAAACAAAGAAAACCTGCTTCGTAATTTTGAATCCAAGTTAAAGGATCTTGCGTAAACAAAGTTTTCTCACTCTTAATTACTTTTAAATATTTTTCATCGTAACAACTATTTGATGCTCTACTTGTTATGGCAAATTGTTCGACTTGTTTGTTTGTAACCGTGTTTTGAGAACTTAATTTTTTACCTGATTGCTGCATGGCCATAATGTTCAGTACAGTGTTGCAAGAAACTTTCTTATTCTTGATCTCGCCCTTGGCCGATTGCCTTTGAAGTATGTTGTACCACTTATGAGCAACTCTGATTAGTTCCATCTTGGTAAGGTGAGTCATATTTGGGTGACATCTTTTTGTCTCTTCAACTTCTGCACACATTTCCCTGAAGTTATCAATTGCAATATGGTTGAATCCAAACATCTTGTTTTTCTTGTTATAAGTTCTAGTTGACTATATTCAATAGACTGAATAAATAAATATAAATTTCTTACTCTTATATAGTCAAAAAAGGTATATTACAATATCTATCAATTGTGATATGATAAAAAATTAATTGATACCACAATATTGATAATTTGTAATAAACCTAATTATTTTTAAAACAATAGAAACTGCGACACATTTTTCAACTTGACTACAACTTATCAGTATTGCGACACATTTTTTAGCTTGACTACAACTTATCAGTATTGTGAAGTAGGTTCAAAGTTTTGTTTTTAAATTAACACGCAAATCTTATTACAACTGACATACATTGTGGGTTACTTTGTCATTATCGTTATCAGTGGATTTTGTTTAAAGCTTTGTTGTGCTTTGTTATTGAATTTAAGTGTTTTCTAAAGTGTTTTATTACCGTTATCAATTTCTATTGAATTTAACTGCACTGCAACGCATATAAATTGTGAAGTGCTTTGCTATTGTTATTTATACTATATAAAGGTAGATGTTTTACCAATTGATATTCATTAAATTTTCTATCGTTCAATTAGCAAGTCAAAAGAAAATTACAAACAAATTTAAAATGTTTGGGTTAAATCAAATTAAAATAACTTGTTTTAAAGAAATGGCGGATCAAGTTCGATTCATTCGTAAAGGTATTGATGCTGACGAGATAACAAAAAAGCAGGAGATGCTTTTAATAGCAGTAAAATGGTTTAACATCTTACACGGCATTGATAAAAAGTTTGAACCAGAGCTAGACTTTGAACAGTCGGATGAGTCTGATGAGTCGAATGATGATTCAGATGAGGAGGAAGATCATGGACATGGTAAGAAACAGCAATCTGCAAAAAGACCATTCAATTCATATTTAAAAGATTTTATGTTAAAACATGTAATTGCTCCTAATCCTAAGCTTAATTTTAGTTTACTTCTTAAAAGAGATGTTTTATTTACTAAGAACCCTGTAACTTGGATTAAATATGGTACCCTAGGGTATATGTGTTTAACTAGATTTGAATTTGAGATAAATCTTTTTGTAAAAAACTATAACGCAGGCTTACACAATGATGATACATTTGTTGATAGTGATTACATAATCCCAACTGATTTTGTAACTATTTTTGTCCAACCTTGTAATTTAAAAAAATTAAGAATAAGTCAAGATTTGTGGAGAAAGAATTTTTATAATTTCTATTATAAAAATAAAATTATTAGTCCAGCAATAGCCACTTACTTAAAAAATGAACTAGATTCAATGAAGAAAAACTTAAAAAGATTAAATACTATCAGTAGAAAACTTAGTTCATATTGTGCAAAAAATTCATTTAAATTGGCTATTGAATCGTTGACAGATTGTATAAATAAATTTGAAGCATGTAATAAATTGTACGTTTCACATGAACTAAGTATATATCTACATGACCATTACTTTCGTATTTATAATGTAAACGAATTGAATTGTAAACAATTTCAGGTTTTGTTAAATTTCCCATTTATAGAAATACCTAAAGGTTACAATGACTATACTATTTATTCTGATACAGATTCAGATTTATATTTAAATTCAGATTAAGGTTTAGATGT
>CAIUKX010000584.1 GCA_903899795.1 uncultured Flavobacteriales bacterium | reverse complement strand
TTTTTCATGAAATTTGCCATGGTCTTTGTCAAATATTTCTTTTCACCTTCATCCTTGATAGCAGCAGATTCTTCCAATATTTTTTGGGTATACTTACCATAGTGACCGTACTTTATTCTACTGCTTGGATAATCTACCCTTTCAGGTTTACTGGCCAACTGCTCCGGTTTAGGAAGTTCATAGGGTGAATCTGCATCCAATTTGAAATCAGACATTACAAAAAGATGTGTCCATAATTTATGCCTGTAATCGTCCACATCACGTAAGTGAGGATTCAATTGTCCCATAACCTCAATGATAGCCTGAGCTGCACGATTTCTCTCTACCCGATCCTCGATGGTCATCGCATGATTGATCATGTTCTGAACGTTTCTCCCGTATTCGGGCAACATCAATTTCTGGCGTGTTGTATTATATTCCATATCATTTTAATGTTTAATGTTTGATGTTTAATTTTGGATTGGTTCTAGATTGAATCAAACATCCAAAATCCAACATTAACACTATGCTTCTAATTTCTTTCCTAAAGCGTTATTGTATAATTCTTTTGCTTCCGCTATGAAACCAAAATGCTCATCATCTACCATTAATTTACCTTTGGTCACGTGACCTAAAAGTGTGAAATTAACGTTTGATTCCATCATGAATTCGATAAATTCTTCTTCTGTATCTTCGCTCACTGTCACCAATACTCTTCCTTGACCTTCACCGAATAAAAATGCATCTTCACGAATTTCAGCATCTGTAACGATGTCAAATCCTAACTCACGCGGCATTGCCATTTCTGCTAAAGTAATAAACAACCCTCCGTCCGAAACGTCATGAGCAGCATTGATTAATTCATTCTGGATCAATCCTTTGATTGTATGCTGAACCATGTATTCTTTCTCCAAATCGAAGTATGGAGCTGGCGATGCTTTCACTTTGTGGTACGATGCCAAATATTCTGAAGATGAAATATCATCGTATGAATCTCCTACAACAAAAATCAAATCTCCTTTTTGCTTGAAATCAAGAGACATTACTTTCGATTTATCTTCCAAAATTCCTATCATCCCGATTGTCGGAGTAGGAAATACAGGAGTTTCAACTCCATTCGCAGAAGTTTGATTATAGAAAGAAACATTTCCTCCTGTTACCGGAGTTTCAAATTTCAAACAGGCTTTTGACATTCCTTTGATTGCTCCAACAAATTGCCAGTATGATTCAGGATTGTATGGATTTCCAAAATTCAAACAGTTCGTAATTGCACTTGGAACACCTCCCGAACAAACGATGTTACGAGCGGCTTCAGAAACAGCGATCATCGTTCCAACTTCAGGATCGGCATTGACATATCTTGAATTACAATCCACAGTCATTGCTAACGCTTTATTCGTTCCTTTTACATTTACAACTCCTGCATCTGATGGACGATTCGTTGTCATTGTTTTTGTCCCAACCATCGAATCATACTGCTCGTATACCCAACGTTTAGAAGCAATATTCGGATGTTGCAGCAAGAAGAAAGCAACTTCTTTTAAATCATCCGGTTGTTGAACATCTTCAATTTTGAATTTTTTATATTCTTGAAAATAAGCCGGTTCTGTGTATTCACGTTGATACTGAGGAGCTCCACCACCCAATACCAACGATTCAGCAGGAACATCTCCAACCATTTCGCCGTGCATGAAATAACGAACTCGACCAGAATCCGTCACTACACCTATTTCAGCTGCATGAAGATCCCATTTTTCAAAAATATCTTTTACAATTTGTTCTTCTCCTTTTTTCACAACGCATAACATACGTTCTTGTGATTCCGATAAAAGAATTTCATACGGTAACATATTTTCCTGACGAGTTGGTACTTTATCCAATTGGATGTCCATCCCCACATTTCCACCAGAACTCATTTCACAAGTTGAACAGGTAATCCCTGCAGCCCCCATGTCCTGCATACCAACAACGGCATCGGTTTTCAGTAATTCCATCGTTGCTTCCAACAATAATTTTTCCATAAACGGATCACCAACCTGAACAGATGGTAAATCATCAGCTGACTCTTCGGTCATATCTTTAGAAGCAAAAGCTGCTCCAGCAATTCCATCTTTACCTGTGGCAGAACCAACTATAAAAACTGGATTACCCGGACCTTTCGCTTTCGCAGAAATTATCTTTTTTGTATCCATGACACCTGCTGAAAATGCATTCACCAATGGATTTGTATTATAGGAATCATCAAAAAACACTTCTCCACCCACAATCGGAATACCAAATGCATTTCCGTAATCACCGATTCCTTTCACTACACCTTTGACCAACCACTTAGTACGATCCAGTTCAATGTTTCCAAAACGAAGTGAATTTAACTGAGCAACCGGTCTGGCTCCCATTGTAAAAATATCACGATTGATTCCTCCTACTCCTGTAGCAGCTCCCTGATATGGTTCCAAAGCACTTGGATGATTGTGTGATTCAATTTTGAAAACACATCCTAATCCCCCACCTATATCTACCATTCCGGCATTTTCCTCACCGGCTTTAACCAATAAATGAGGACCATCTTTCGGTAATTGTTTCAACCAAAAAATAGAATTCTTATAAGAGCAATGTTCTGACCACATTACCGAGTAGACGCTTGTTTCAGTAAAATTAGGTGTACGACCTAAAATCCCTTTAATCATTTCAAATTCATCGGGACGTAACCCAAGCTCTACCGCTTGTTCCAAAGTTGCTTCTTGATTCAAAGTGCTTTCCATAAAATCTATAATGTGAAGCAAAAGTAATTATAATATTTGATTGGAAGATTACAAATTTCAGATTAACTCTATTGCTACTTTCACAGCGCAAATTACAAAATACAGATTGCCGATTGGAATAAAACAAATTGGAAGATTAACTATGCTACTGCTAGATATTACTGATTTCAAATTCCCATACTATTGATTGCAGATTTGTTAATTCTGATTCAATCCGATTTGCAGATGAATCATCTAACTTTTTTTAACAAAAATGGATAGTTTAACTTATTTTTTAAATTTTGCAACCTTTATTTGACATCCTACGTCCATACTAATGCTAAAATTATAAAAGTTATGCTAAAAAAAATCCTTATTCTTTCGGGAACTTCGTTTTTCCTATCGTTGGGACTCTCCGCCCAAATTTCGGTAACTAACACATTGACTCCTGCACAGTTAGTTCAAAACATCTTACTAGGTTCAGGTGTCAATGCCTTGAATATTAAATACAATGGTTCAACCACGAGCGCTGGAATACCTCAAACAAATGTAACTCAATTTGGTTCCACAGGCTCCTCTTTCCCAATTACCAGTGGAGTTTTATTAACCACTGGAGCAGGTTCAGTAGCCGTCGGCCCTAATAATTCCAGTGCTTCTTCAGATAGTACAGGAACCTCAATAATAACTGACCCTGATTTAACTTCTGTTGCTACCAGTTCAACAACCAACGGCGTTGTTTTGGAATTTGACTTTGTGGCTACGGGGGACTCCGTAAGTTTTTCATATCTTTTTGCCTCTGAAGAATATCCAGAATTTTCGCCTTCCAATTACAATGATGCATTCGGATTTTTTCTTTCCGGACCAGGAATAGTCGGACCCTATTCAAACAACGGTGTGAATCTAGCGGTTTTACCAACCACATCAACTTCTACGGATGCTGTGACAATCAACAATGTGAATCCGACAACAAATGCACAATATTTTATAGATAATCAAACGGGTTCCGCCTATGGTAATTCGATCCAATACGATGGCTCAACAGTTCAATTAACCGCAAAACATATTATCCAGTGCGGACAGCTATATCATATTAAATTATGCATCGCAAATGTTGCTGATGTATTTTTTGATTCAGGTGTTTTTCTGAAAGCAGGAAGTTTTGCAATTCAGGGACCTTCAGCATTATTTATTCCAGACACATTAGTTGATGTAACTCCAGCTACTTTTACTTTTCAGAATGTCAGCCAGAATGCTACAAATTACTCGTGGAATTTCGGTAATTCTCTTACAGCAGCATCAAATGATTTGTCTAGTCAGACTTCTTATTATCCGACAGCCGGAACCTATACAGTTCAATTGGTTGCTTTTCTCGGGACTTGCAGCGACACCAATTATGTAACTATTACAGTTATTGATCCTACAATCGAAGAAACCAATGTATTCACACCGAACGGAGATTCAGTAAACGATTTTTTCCAGCTGAAATACACCAATATGTCGAATATAAATATGACGATTACCAATCGATGGGGAGAAGTCATGTTTACAGGTTCAGGTCCCAATACGAAATGGGATGGTAAATATAATAACAAACCGGCTGATGACGGAGTATATTATTACATCTATGATGCTGTCGGTAAGAACGGTGGAAAGGTGTTTAAAGGACATGGATTTTTACATCTGATTTCGAATAAATAATTCAAAAGATTTAGGTCATCGGGCTGTCTGATCGGACAGCCTTTTTCCTTCTTTAAAAACCGACCTTCTCACTGAAATATCGTTTTCTTCTAATTACTTTTACTACATTTGTAAACTTAACAAAACAGGAAACAGTAAATGAATTTCGACGCATTATTATCAGGAACAGGTCTTTTTTATCTTTTAATGCTAACTCTTTTGGAGATAGTACTCGGGATAGACAACATCATTTTCATCTCAATTGTAACTGATAAATTGCAGAAGAAAAATCAACGTTATGCCCGAAGAGTTGGTTTAGGATTAGCTCTCGGAGTTCGATTGATTCTATTGACACTGGCAGCATGGATTATGGGAATGACCAAACCTTTGTTCAGCATTTCAGGAATGGATTTCAGTGGTCAAAGTTTGGTTTTATTAATCGGTGGATTATTCCTGATCTACAAAAGCAGTCAGGAAATCTACGAAAACATCAAAGGTCACGAAGCCGGCGTAAAAGAAGGGAAAGACAATTTAAGCGCTGTTATTTTACAAATTGTCATGATTGATATCGTATTTAGTTTTGATTCAATTATCACAGCAATTGGCTTGACAACTGATATCAAAAAAGTAACAGGCGGCGATCCAATGATCATCATCTATTGCGCTGTCATTATTTCAATGATCATCATGTTGATTTTCTCACGACAAGTCAGTGACTTCATCAACAAGCGCCCTACGATCAAGATGATAGCACTTGCCTTCTTAGTAACAATCGGGGGGTTATTGGTAGCTGAATCTTTTCACATTGAAATCCCGAAAGAATATGTTTATTTCGCGATGGCTTATGCACTGATCGTGGAGTTCATGAACATTCGCATGCGCAAAAACAAAAGAAATCACCGCCCTAATCACGAATGACGCTTCAGGAAGCTATTTTATTTTTTCCTCATCAAGAGAGTGATGATATTTATGACTTGTACGAAGAGCGATTGTTCGAATACAAACAATTTTTTCTTTCAAAAGTCCCAATTCGAAAAGTATTTGCTTCCAAAATAAGCAAAATGAAGCAAATGGAACTTGCCTTCACGATTTTAGGAGGAGAGGTTGAAAAATCAAAATCAGTAATTGAATTCGAAACTTTTATTTTTTCAGATCAAATACTGGAAGCTTTTCGTCAATTCGAAATACTGAAAAATCAATTAAAGAGTCAAATAACAAAAGCACTATACGCTTCTGAAATAGAAGATATTGTATTTCAAATACTACATCTTCAAACGATTTATATAGAAAAATGGATCGAGTATTTTCCATTCACTAACGTTACTACTGAAGGTATTATTATTTCCAAAGAACCAGATCAAATGGAACTTTTGGAAGCTATCCGCCAATTCAATAATGCAGGAGGAATTATTTTTGGTGACTTCCTTTTAAAATCAGAAAAAATCCCCGATGCATTAGTCAACGAAATGAAACGACTATATTTGCACCAAAAAATGGAAAAGAATGGGTGAAGAAACATACGAAAGTCTTAGAAAACAATTGGAACAACAGGAATGGCCAGATGTTTACATGTTTAAATTCATCGTTCCCAATACTTCAGAAAATATTGCCATGACTACTTCACTTTTTAATGAAGAATCAGCTGACATTAATATGCATGAATCACGTACAGGAAAGTTTGTCAGTATCAGCGTAAAAGAATTGATGTTAGATGTCGATTCAATCATTGAAAAATACAAGGAAGCAACAAAAATTAAAGGATTGATGGCATTATGATACAATTAGCAGCATACACCACAACACAAGTTTTATTGATCATCTTATGCGCAACTCTGGCACTTTTGGTTTTAATAATCGCTTATAAAAAATTATTGGCTTATTTAGGGAAAACTTCGATTCCACAAGAAGACTATTGTGTTCTATACGGTTTAGAAACCCATCCTGCCAGCGGAATCGTAGAATTCTATTTTACAACAACAAAAAAACGAAATGTCATCTTGGAATTACTAAACGATGATTTAAGTCCGAGATCAATTATTCAAGAAAAAGAAGCAAGCGAAGGCGGACACATCATTCGTTACGACACAAACAACCTTCCAAACGGAACTTATTTTTATCAACTGAGAACTGAAAATCAGAAGACAATGAAGCGATTTTCTGTCGCAAATTAATTTTATTCTGAATTACAATTTCCTCTTGAGTTAATTCAGTAGCCGAGCCGGTTTATTATTGAAAACCTAAGGCGATTAGGATGCCAATTTGACAGCATAATTTTATTGGCAAAAAAATTGATAATTGAGTTCTTAGAATTAACTTTACACAAATATTAGGATTACTTTTTTTTTACAATAAACAATATAGATTATGGCAGTTGAAATTACAGACGCAAACTTCGATGAGTTAGTATTGCAATCTAAAATACCTGTGGTGGTGGATTTTTGGGCAGAATGGTGTGGACCTTGTCGAATGGTAGGTCCAATCATTGATGAGTTACACAAAGAATACGATGGAAAAGCGATCGTAGGAAAAGTGAACGTAGATGAAAACCCTGGTATTTCAGGTCAATTTGGAGTAAGAAACATTCCGACAATTTTATTCATCAAAGATGGTCAAGTTGCTGACAAATTAGTTGGAGCTGCAGCGAAATCAAAATTTGAAGAAAAATTGGTTGCAATTCTTTAAGAGATTCAAAGACTTAAAGATCAAAGATTTTAAGACTCTAGACGTATAAGTTAACTTATACGTCTTTTTTTTGCTACAAATAGTCTTAATGTCTTTTATCTTGAATCTTTGAGTCTAAGAAAAATAAGGTATCTTTGCACCCAATTATTGTACTACATTATGGATTCAATCTTTAGAAGATTAAAATATTACGGAATCGGTTTTAGTATCGGGCTAATTTTCGTAGTATTCTTTTTTCAAAACAGAGGCTGTAGCTGGCTTCCTTCCAACCGAGTAAAGAATAGTATTTTAGACCGTGTTTTAATTCTTCCTGACAGTGAAAAAATTCAACTTAAAAAGTATGGATTAACCAAAAAAGACTTAACAAATGTCCTGAATGATGGCGAAGTCTTATTTGAAGACAGTAAAAAAGTTGGAAATCCCAAAGTATATGTAATCGAAAAAGAGATTCCAAACAAGGGGAAAATGAAATTCTTTTTCAGCCTGGCTAACGAAAGTTTCATGGCAGAAATCCATTTTTCTGAAAAAAATGCTAAAAAAACGATCAATACTCGTACAGGTTTTGGTGACTTGATATATTTTCCGGCAGATGATGATTTAGTATTCCCTGACACTACAGCACGTGTCACTTGTCAACAAGATAAATTGGGACTTATCAATCCTAAAGACATTTTAAAAGCATTGAAAAAATCAGGACGAATCGATTTCTCAAAATCACATTTATCTGCTACCCCAAAACCGGAACACTATTTACTGTTTAAAGATAAAAAAGGGCAAGAAATCGGTTGTAACGTGATTTGGTATAAAAACAAATTGAACATTACCGACTTCACTTTACCACCTGGAAATGAATGTAAATAATACACTCAAAACAAAAGATTCTGTTTCTCAACAAACGTTGTTAATAATTCGCTCGTTTGTAAAGAAATATGAAGTTTAGTTTTTTATAATTTTGAGCGATGGAGTTTTCAGCAGAACAAATAGCAGGTATATTAAAAGGTGAAGTTGTGGGTAATCCTAATGTTTCGGTTTCAGGACTTTCCAAAATCGAAGAAGGAACCACAGGAACGCTTTCCTTTTTATCCAATCCAAAATACGAAGAATACATCTACTCCACGGGAGCTTCGATCTGTATTGTCAATACTAATTTCAATCCTTCAAAACCTCTTCCGGAGACATTGACGCTCGTTAAGGTGGAAGATGCATACTCTTGTTTTGCACAACTTCTTGAATTTTACGATCAAATGCGTAAAAAACAACCTAAAATTGAATCTCCATCCTTCATTGCTGAATCAGCGACTGTCGGTGAAGGTTTATATTTGGGAGCATTTGGTTACATCGGTGAAAATGCAAAAATCGGAAACAATGTTGTGATCTTTCCACATGTTTATATTGGTGAAAGTGTAACGATTGGCGATAATTGTATCTTGCACCCAGGTGCTACTGTTTATGCAGAATGTATTTTGGGAAGCAATTGCATCATACATGCCGGAACTATTATAGGTGCTGATGGTTTTGGATTTGCTCCGAATGAACATGGAGAGTACAAAAAAATACCACAAATCGGAAACGTTGTCATTGAAGATGATGTGGAAATCGGTTCTAATTGTACGATTGACCGTGCTACCATGGGATCTACAATAATTCGTAAAGGTGTAAAATTAGATAACCTGGTACAAATTGCCCACAACGTTGAAATTGGTAAAAATACAGTAATGGCAGCTCAGGTTGGTGTTGCTGGTTCTGCAAAAATCGGAAACAATGTTATGGTGGGTGGACAAGCAGGAATCAGCGGACATTTACACATCGCTGACGGAACAAAAATTGTAGCTCAATCCGGAATTCCATCAACAGTCAGAAAAGCAGATACCTTGATGGGTTCACCTGGCATTCCTATTGAAGACTTTAAAAAATCCTATTTTGGATTTAGAAAACTACCGTTCATTTTGAACAAAATACAAGAACTGGATAAGAAAATTAAGGAACTAACTAAAGTACAATCATAAAATGGCTGAAAAGCAACGAACGCTAAAAGAATCGGTTTTATTAAAAGGAATCGGATTACACACTGGAGAATTGGTGAATCTGGAAATTTGTCCAGCACCTGAAAACCACGGTTATAAATTCCAACGAATCGATTTGGATGGACAACCGACAATCAATGCTGACTGTGATTTGGTCGTTGCTACAGACAGAGGAACAACTCTAGAATCCAAAGGTGCTCGTGTATACACAACTGAGCATGTATTAGCAGCACTATACGGAATGCAAGTTGACAATGCTTTGATCAAAATAGATGGTCCTGAAATTCCGATTATGGATGGAAGTTCTTTACCTTTTGTCATTGCAATTGAATCGGTAGGATACCAAGATCAAGATGCCGATAGAGAATATTTGGAACTCAATGAAATCCTAAAATTTGAAGATGCTGAAAAAGGTATCGAATTTTTAGCTATTCCTGATCCAGGTTATCGTGTAACTGTAATGGTAGATTATAAATCTCCTGCTCTTGGAACACAGCATGCCGGCATCTACAATATCTCAGAATTTAAGTCCGAAATCGCTAAATGTAGAACATTCGTATTCCTACGTGAATTGGAATTCCTGGCAAAAAACAATCTCATCAAAGGTGGTAACCTTGATAATGCAATTGTATTGGTTGAACGTGCTGTCAGTCAGGATGAATTGGATGAACTAGCACGATTATTAGGACGTGAAGAATTGAAAATCAACGTTGAAGGTATTGGTGTTTTAAACAGTACTAAACTACAATTCGAGAACGAGCCTGCTCGTCATAAATTATTGGACATCATTGGTGACTTGGCACTGATTGGAAAACCAATCAAAGCTCATATCCTTGGAGCTCGTCCGGGACATTCAGGAAATGTTCGTTTTGCAAAAGTCATCAAAGATCACTTTAAACAACAAAGAGGAATTCGTCACTTTGACTTGACAAAAGAACCTTTGTACAACATCAATGATATTGAAAAAATGCTTCCACACCGTTACCCGTTCCTGATGGTTGACAAGGTGATGGAAATTACGGAAGATACAATTATCGGTGTGAAAAACATCACCATGAACGAGCCTATTTTCACAGGACATTTCCCTGGAAACCCAGTTTTTCCAGGGGTCCTTCAGATTGAAGCGATGGCTCAGGTTGGTGGTATTTTTGCATTGAGCAAAATAGAAGATCCACACTTGTACTCTACCTATTTCATGAAAATTGACAAAGTAAAATTCAAAACCAAAGTTCTCCCTGGAGATACTATCGTATTTGAGTTATTCTTAATCTCCCCTATTCGCCGAGGTTTGGTTGAAATGGGTGGAAAAGCTTATGTAAATGGAAATTTGGTTATGGAAGCAGAAATGCTTGCTCAAGTTGTGAAAGATAAAGCAGAAACGTATGATAAGCAACTTAGCTAGTATATCAGCAGAAACGACAATAGGTGACGATGTATTCATCGGACCGTTTACTACTATTCACGATGATGTTGTGATTGGTAAAGGAACTAAAATTCATTCGAATGTTTCATTGTATCCCGGTACTCGAATCGGAGAAAATTGTGAAATCTTTCCGGGTGCTGTAATCGGAGTTATTCCTCAAGACCTTAAATTCGACGGAGAATACACAACCGTAGAAATTGGAAACAATACGACTATTCGGGAATGCGTGACAATACACAGAGGTACAAAGGACAAATATGCTACTCGCATCGGTTCCAACTGCCTGTTGATGACCTACGTACACGTAGCACACGATTGCCAGATTGGTAACAATGTGATTTTAGCGAGTTATGTAGGTTTATCGGGACATGTAATTATTGATGATTTTGCTATTTTGGAAGGAACAGTCGTAGCCCAGCAATTCGTACATATCGGTGCTCATTCTTTTATTGGCGGAGCTTCTTTAATTCGCAAAGATGTACCTCCATTCATTAAAGCGGCTCGTGAACCATTGACGTTTGCTGGAGTTAACTCAATAGGAATCAGACGCAGAGGTTTTTCAGACGATGAAGTTCGTGAAATCGAAGATATCTACAGAATCATCTACGTACAAAACAACAATGTATCGAAAGGTATTGCTGCCGTTTTAGAAACAATTCCCGATTCAGACTTACGAAAACTCATTTTAGGATTCATAGATAAGTCGGATAAAGGAATCATTAGAGGTCTAAATTGAAGGATTAAAATTTTATCTTTGAGTAAACTCTTCTAATATGTTATCTAAAAAAACCAAGTATGCAATTCACGCTTTGACGTATCTTGCCAAAAAAGATCCTTCACAGCCAACGTTGATCGTTGAAGTATCAAAAGAAGCGAATGTTCCCCGAAAGTTTTTAGAAACAATTTTACTCGAATTAAAAAAGAATGGAATCCTAGGTTCTAAAATGGGAAAAGGTGGCGGATATTTTGTTCGAAAAAAACCTTCAGAAATCCAACTTTCAAGTGTAATTCGTTTGTTCAATGGTCCGATTGCTCTTTTACCTTGTGCCAGTAAAAATTACTACGAAGTCTGTGACGAATGTCCTGATGAAAATGCATGTGGTCTCCGTTTCGTGATGGAGCAAGTAAGAGATGAAACGCTGAACATACTGGAAAACAAAACTATACAAGACATTATCGATAACGATAAATAACATAAAAATCAAAATTCCGTGTTTCATAGAGGAGAAGTAGTTGAATTAACCATAACAGATTATTCATTCGGAGGTCGGGGAATCTCCAAAGTTCCAACTGAAGACGGTCACTATGTGGTTTTTGTCGACAACTCTTTTCCAGGTCAAAAGGTCAGAGCACGGATTGAGAAAAAGAAAAAGAAGTTTGCCGAAGCAAAACTGATTGATATCATTGAACGTTCGGAACTGGAAGTCATCAGTGGTTTTCAAGAAATTTCGGGTGGACCATACATCTATGTTCCGGTTGAGCTTCAGGAAAAAGCAAAAAAGGAAACAACTCTTGAACTTTTTAGAAGAATCGGTAACATTAAAAATATCGAAGAAGTTTTTGACACATTCATTTCTTCACCCGAACATTTTTTCTATCGAAACAAAATGGAATACAGCTTCTCCTGCATTGAACATGTACCGGCTACAGGAGAGGAGATTGATAATTCATTTGCACTCGGCTTCAAACGTCGCGGAACATGGTGGAAAGTTGAGAATTTAGATAAACCAAGTGCACTCTTTGATGAACAATGGGAAACTGTATTAATCGAAGTCAGAAACTTTTTGAAAGCCACTCAACTCCCTGCTTGGCATCCACCTCAAAAAACTGGATTTTTCAGACACATTGTAGTCCGAAAATCATTCTTTCAAGATCAATTATTAATCAACTTGGTCACATCTTCTGAAGGTCTTGACCAATTTGACGCACAAGCTTTTTCAGATTTCCTACATCAAAAATTAGGAAATCGTTTAGCTGGGTTTCAGCACACTATTAACGACAATGTTGCTGATCGAGCGAAGATTGAAAACGGATCTGTACAACTGTTGTATGGTGAAGAAAAAGTGATCGAAAAACTCGTAGGTTTATCTTTTGAAATCAGTATGGAAAGTTTTTTTCAAACGAATCCAAAATGTGCTGAACTACTTTATACAAAAGCCTTAGACTATGTTTTTGAAGGAGAAATTCAATCCAATGAAGTCATCATGGATCTTTTTTGTGGAACTGGTACTATCGGTCAGATTTTAACAACACGAAAAAATGACGTCAAAATAATCGGAGTCGATATTGTAGCTGAAGCTATTGAAGACGCCAAAAAAAATGCAAAAAGAAATAATATCCACAACATTGATTTTTTTGCAGCTGATGTCGGAAAGTTTTTGAAAGAATTCCCAGATTACCAAGGAAAAATAGGTACTATTATCCTCGATCCACCCAGAGCTGGAATTGCTCCGAAAACACTATTAAAAGTGATTGATTTAGGTGCGAAAAATCTCGTTTATATTTCTTGTAATCCTTCCACTCAAGCTCGCGATACAGAAACACTGATCAAAGCAGGATATCGTTTGGATAAATTATCATTAGTTGATCAATTCCCCCATACAGGACATATTGAGTCAATCGCGAAATTTGTTTTGGAATCAAAAAACTGAAGATAAGATATTAAGACTGAAGTGCTGACAACAATTCAAAGGTCTTTTTATTCTTTTTCACTATTTTCATTATCTTCACTCCTCAGAATAATTCTTAAGATTGTATGATTTTGAAACAATCACGTTATTAAAATACAACGATTTGTCTTAACATCTTATGTCTTATAGTCTTGAATCCAATACAATGCTCGAAGTTCAAAACATATCAAAATCATTTCATCGAAAAGTCGCCTTGGACGATGTTTCTCTAAACATTCACAAAGGAGAAATTTTCGGAATGCTGGGTCCCAATGGAGCTGGAAAAACAACTTTGATTCGTATTATCAATAAGATTGTTCAGCCCGACAAAGGATTGGTACGATTCAACGGAGAAATAATGACGCAAAACCACCTTTCTCAAATCGGTTATTTACCCGAGGAACGTGGATTGTACAGAAGTATGACCGTTGAAAATCACGCTTTGTTTTTGGGACAGCTAAGAGGACTTTCGAAAGCCGATGTGAAGTTGAAATTGAATTATTGGTTGGATAAATTTGATATTCAAAATTGGAGAGATAAACGGATCGAAGAATTATCAAAAGGGATGGCGCAAAAAGTTCAGTTCATTTGTACCGTTCTTCATGAGCCCCAATTATTAATTCTGGATGAACCCTTTAGTGGTTTCGATCCGATTAATGTCGAATTGATCAAACAAGAATTGATCGAGATGAAAATAAGTGGAAAAACCATTATTCTTTCCTCCCACAACATGGAAAGCGTTGAAGCTATTTGTGATAGAGTAGCATTGATTCATCAGTCAAAAAAAATTATGGAAGGCCGAATTTCCGAATTGCAGGAAACCCGTAAAAAAGGAGAATATGCTGTTCGATTCCGCGGAAGTATGATCGCTTTCGTCAATGCACTTTGGACTGGATTTGAAATAGTAGATAAAGATATTTTGGGTGACGATAAATTTGTTGTCCGTGTCAAAATGAGAGGTGAAAACAAATTTGAAGACTTACTGAAAGTTCTCATTGGACAGATAAACATAGAAGCAGCTTGGGAAGTTTTACCTTCCATGCAAGAAATTTTCATCGATTTAGTTCAACCAAAAATAGAAAACAACCATGCGCAATAGTTGGTTAATAGCACTCAGAGAATGGAAAGAACGTATCGGAACTCGTTCTTTTTTGATGTTATCGATTTTAGGACCATTAACTGTTCTTGTTGTTGTCTATTTCCTTTTTATATTGGGAGGTCAGACCAAACAACATTGGAACGTATTAATTACTGATCCGGCAGGCATCATGGAAAGTAAGATTCTTCCAAAAGAAGATGCTTCCATTCATTATTCTTTTGCCGATGGTTACATTGAAATCAAAGAATTTGAAAAAGGAAAACGTTTTCAGGAATTTGATGCAATGCTCGAAGTCAATGAGAAAATATTGACCAACAAAACAGCATTTGTTTTCTTCAGGGAAAAGCCATCCTTACAAATGCAAACGAGAATTCAATACCAATGCGAACGGAGATTAGAAGAAGTTTTGGTAAAACAATTCACCAAATTTTCGATTGCTGAATTCAGAAAAATCAAACAACCATTAACCATCGGATTCAGAAATGTCTATGATCCAAATGACGAATCATCTGATCTAAGAGGTTGGGTGGGATTGTTTTATGGAACCATCATTTTCCTTTTCATATTTTTATTCGGAATGACGATTCTGAGAAGTGTATCCCGTGAAAAAAGCAATCGAATTGTCGAAGTGTTACTGGGATGCGTCAATCCGAGACAATTAATGTTGGGGAAAATTGTCGGTATTGGTCTTGCCGCATTTCTACAATTTGCGATTTGGTGTTTGGTTATCGGACTAGGTCTCTATTTTATGCGTGAAACCTTGTTCCCTAATCTACTGGATCCTTCCAACATGAATATTGCACAATTATCAATGGATAGTCAATTGGGACAAGAACAATTTTTTACTTCCCGTGAGTACAATGAATTTGTAAATCTCGTTTATGAACGTGTGAATTTTACTGATATGACAGCTTATTTCATTCTGTTTTTTATTGTGGGTTACTTCTTCTATGGTACGCTCTTCGCTGCAGTCGGAGCATCTACAGGTTCAGAAAGCGACGGCCAGCAATTTGTTCTCCCACTGATTTTCACACTTTGTTTTGCACTTTATGCTGGATATTACTCATTAATGAATCCAGAAAGTTCACTGTCGACGTTATTTCATTACCTTCCATTCACCTCTCCAGTAGTTGTAATGGTAAAACTTGCTCAAGGCTATGAACCAGGGCATTCGTATGAATTATTCATATCCCTCTTGATCTTGATCATCTCATCCTTGGCAGTGCTTCGTTTGGCTGGAAGAATCTATTCCAATGGAATTTTACAATTCGGGCATCGTGTACAACTCAAACATTTTTTCAGGTGGATGAAGTGAGCTAAATTCAACAACAAATCAATTTGTTGTTATTAATCCAAAAAGGGTTAACATTTCACTAATCGATTGTTTTTTATTATTCTAATTTTGTAGTGTTTTTATTTGAAACTATGCGAATTACAAAAAACATGATAATAAATCGATTTATTTATATTTATCTATTCATAGGCTTTTTTTCTGAGCCTGTTTTTGGACAATTGACTTTTGAAAGACATGAATTTTCAATCGCAAAAAAAAATACTGTTGATCCAAAAACACTAGGTCCTGATTACAATCCCAGCTTCTATTCTTTAGAAGCTCCGCATCCCGAAGGAACTTCAGTGAAATCCTTTTTACTGCGTCAAAAAATTGCTTCAAAACAATATTATTCCAACAAGAAAAAAGATACTAAATCGGAAAAATCACTTGAAAAGTCTATAGCTTCTGGACCAGAAATCATGAAAATTTTTGAGCCGAAAAAATATACTGCCAATGGTACTCCCATCAATGTAACAGCAGGACTTCCAAGTGACAACACCATGGCTATTTCCAACGGAGGAATAATGGTCATGGGAATGAACTCGGTGCTATATGCACGCGATATGAATGCTGACACTGCTGTCTTCCCACAATATACAATTTCTTTAACCACGCTTGCACAAGGTTCTTTCTCTCATTCCTATTACGATCCAAAACTAATTTACGATCCGCAGGCTGACCGATTTATCTTGGCCATGCTGAAAGACACTGATCCAACTAATAGTGAAGTGATTATCTGTTTCAGTTCAACAAACAACCCAATTGATCCCTGGTATATCTATCATCTGCCCGGAAATCCTCTCAATAATAATCGCTGGACAGATTTCCCGAGCCTTTCATTAACCAATAACAAACTTTACTTCACAGCAAATTTGATTATCCCAAATGTTTCCTGGCAAATTGGTTTTGATGGCTCCATCATTTGGGAAATGGATAAATTCGATGGTTATCAAGGCAATCCAGCAATGAGTACCGTTCTCTATAACGATATCAAATACGACAGTACCTACATCCGAAATTTAATTCCCGTACCCGGAGCCTACGGAGTTGCTGATGAACTGATGTTGTTATCCGACCGAAATTTCTCCATAGAAAATGACTCTATTTTCCTACTAAAATTTAATCAGGGAATATTGGACATCAATGTGGTATCTACCGATGTTCCTTATGGAATTCCACCCAATGCACGCCAATTTGATACTGACACTACGGATCCTACAAGTGGTCTTCAAACGAACGATTGCCGTGTTTTGGGCGCCATTAAATTCGATGACGAAATTCAATACGTTAGCAATACTATCAATACCGAAACAGGGTTCAGTGCCATTTATCACGGTGTTATTTCTAACATTCATGAAACCCCCACTATTCATGGAACTATAATCGGTGATAATATCAAAGACTTTGGCTATCCCAATATTGCCTCTGCTGGCAATGAAACTTGTGATCGGGAAATTATCATTAGCTTTGACTTTACCTCTTTTACTGACTTTCCTGGAACAGCAGCTGTATACGTAGATAACGACCGAAATTATTCTCCAGTCAGTATTATTCGGGAAGGCTACAATTATGTAAACCGATTATCGGGTGGCTATGAACGTTGGGGAGATTATTCTGGAATTCAAGCAAAATATAATGATCCTGGTACGGTTTATACTTTTGGATTCATAGCACTGGCTGATAAAACAAATAGCGGAGTCGGAGCTGAATTGAAAAGTCCTGACAACAGCCTGCTGACTCTCGATTATCAAGTGATGCCTCATATAGGAATGTGTAACAATAGTATTGTACTTGAAGTCAATAATGGTGTTGGCCCATTTAACTATGTATGGATCAGTGATCCACAAAATACAAGCGATATTTCCGATTCACTTTGCATCGGTGATATTGTTGATGTATTTGTAGTTGATGCAAAAGGTTGTTCTGCAGAATTGCACATCAGTATTCCTTCGACAACCTTGGAATCAGGCGTATCTACTTTTCCTAACCCGATTTCAGATCAGGCCACAACACAATTCACATTGGAAAATGAAGGAATTGTAAAAGCAGAATTATACGATGAAGCTGGAAGACTTATTGAAGTACTCCTCGAAAAGAAAGCGAAAAAGGGAGTGAATGAATTCGTTTTTTCTTTACAACCGCTTGCTCAGGGAAATTATACCATTGTACTTTCTACAAATGGAAAAATAATTG
>CAIUKX010000583.1 GCA_903899795.1 uncultured Flavobacteriales bacterium | reverse complement strand
TTCATTAAAATCAAATCATGTAAGTCTGAAGATTTCAGCCCGAATGTCTTTTTTCATGAAGAAAAAGAATATGAAGATCCCGTTGAGATTGGGAGTGTTTTTAACACCTTTTTCACTAGTCTCTCATCAACCTCACTCTCCAGTGAGTTCGAATGCAACAAATATGTTGATCAAACTTTTACAAGATTAAAAAGAGAAAAAAAAATCTGCATAAAAGACTCTGAGCTTGAGAAATTCAAATTTGTTCATACTAACGCTAACATTGTTGAAAAACTCATCCTCAATCTTAATGCTACAAGCGGAGCCGGTTTCTCAGGAATACCGTCCAAGGTAATAAAATACTCATATAGTATTCTCGCTCCTATTCTTGCTTCTCTTTTTAATCATTGTATTGATGTAGGCAAATTCCCAGTAGAATGGAAATCGGCTATTGTTACACCCCTTTATAAAAATAAAGGGGTTAAGTCTGATTTCAACAACTATCGCGGAATTTCGGTTTTGCCACCTATTGCGAAATTATTTGAAAAAATCCTTGCTTCTCAAATTACTATTTATTTGAATTTGAATAATATTCTATTTTCTGGGCAACACGGTTTTAGAAATGGACATTCGTGTGAAACAGCTTTACATGAATTGATTTCATACCTGAACGAGAATAGAAATAAGCGAGCAATTTCCTTACTTCTTTTTATCGATTTTCGTAAAGCTTTTGACTTAGTTGATACGAACATTCTTCTACGAAAGCTTTTTCACTACGGTTTTAGTAATTCAGCCATAGAGCTTATTGCAAACTACTTTAAAGATCGTTTTCAATCAGTAAAATATGATAAAAAGATGTCGCCACTTTTGTCTATTACTCTAGGAGTACCCCAAGGTAGCGTATTAGGTCCACTGTTTTTTTTAATAATGATAAATGACCTGGCATACATAATCGACCTTATGTGCAAATTGTTTGCAGACGACACTACTTTGGGTGATGTAGATAAGGACCTAATTACTCTGACAAATAGGTTTGTAGAAAAATTAAAAGTTTTTTTAGAATGGTGCGATTTTAATAAACTTGATATAAACTGGTCAAAAACATATTTTATGTTCGTGACTAATAAAAGAGTTAAACTACCCAAAGAAATAGTAGTAGGCTCTAAAGCTGTAAATGATAAATGTGAAGAAATTAAAGTCAGTGTAGTTAATAGCTTTAAACTTTTAGGCGTCACAATAGACAATAAGTTAACTTTTGTCGAGCACTGTTCAAATCTAAAAAAAATTGTAAATAAAAAATTGTATAGTATTAAACGACTTTTCTTCTTATGTACGTCAGTCAAAATTCACTTTTTTAAAACTTTTATACTTCCCTACTTCGATTATTGTCTCTCACTCATTATTTACTTCCCATCTTCAGCCTTTCAAAGCCTTAACAATTGCTTTAATATTTGTCTGTATAAACTCTTCAAATTTCGACCTGAATTTAATAGAGACGACGAAGAAGATGAGGAAAAAATAATGAATGATTTTGTTGAAAAGCTTCATTCTTACAATCTGTTTACTCTTCAGTCTAGAACCTACAACAAGCTGTTAATGTTCGCCCATGGTATTAAGACGAATGGAAGAGCCCCCGTTGACCTAAGGTCTCAAATAAATTTACCAGTTCCTGAAGATGACTTAGATAAAGAGTTGGAGCAAACTGTAAATGTGTATAATCTCAGAAGAGGTAGAACCCTAGTAAAGAATATAATTCCGGAAACAAAATATGAAACACTTACTTTCAAACATTTTTTTCCTAAACTTCTATCTGTTTATAAACACCTAGATTTTTCAACAAGAAAAGACTCTTTCAGGCTCCAAATAAATCTAAATTTAAATGAAAATCTCAAAGCATTCTTGGAAAAATTCCCTAAATTTGATATTAAATACACAGCCTTTTACCGAAAAAAAAGAAAAAAATGGAAAAATCCTGTGGGAACAAAATAAAATGATTAGAAATTTAATATTTAAAATTTAATTCAATTATATTTATTAATTTTTGTAAAACTTTTTTAGAAATCTTAATTTTTTTCCTTGTTTATTTTCAATAAACGACACTATTCGACATTGAAAGGACTTCGGGACTTAAAATGTTAGTCTCTTGACGTGAATAGATGTGAAATAATACCGTTAATTCTTTAATTGTCGGAGTGTATTTTCAACAATTCTTCATGAGTGAATAATTTACTATTCAAGAATTACCGG
>CAIUKX010000582.1 GCA_903899795.1 uncultured Flavobacteriales bacterium | reverse complement strand
GACGCACCAAAAACATCCTGCTCCTACTGTTGCTTCTTTTATCATCTTTCTTTTCAATTGAAAATTATGAAACACAAAGAAACAAATCATTTTGTTAATTTTACACGAAGTTATGTCGGGATACGGAAAGAATTTCTGGGTGTTGTGTTGGTCTATGTTTTTGTTCATGACCAGTTTTAATTTAATCATTCCCGAATTGAATAGTTTCTTAACCGAAATCGGTGGAGAAGAATACAAAGGATTGATAATTGGGCTTTTCACCATTTCAGCAGGATTATCAAGACCATTTTCAGGAAAATTATCAGACACAATAGGACGAAAAAAAGTGATGATCGGAGGTATGGTAGTCGCAGTCATCGTTTGTCTCCTCTACCCCATTTCTAATCTAATTTTTTTCTTTTTGATCTTGCGTTTTCTACATGGATTCAGCGCAGGATTTATGCCTACCGGTGCCACAGCCTTACTTACAGACATTCTTCCTTCTGAAAAACGTGGTCAAGGAATGGGAATCTGGGGAACTTTTATTTCTTTAGGGATTGGTGTGGGACAAGGAACCGGATCAATAATTTGTACTGCGATAGGAATGAACAATCTATTTCTTATTGCTTCAGGAGTAGCAATATTATCCGGAATTTTGCTCTTTAGTGTTAAAGAAACATTGAAAGAAAAACAACAATTTCATCCAAGATTATTGCTTATTGACATAAATGATGTTTTTGAACCAAGTGTTATTCCGGCAGCCATTGTCATGTTTCTTTCTGCCACTTGTTCAGGAATCATTTTTGTGATCACACCAGATATTTCAAAATTCATTGGAATCGAAAACAAAGGTTGGTTTTTTATTTTCTACGTCTTCACAACTATTTTTATTCGATTGTTTTTCAGTTCCCTATCTGATAAAATAGGAAGACGAAAAACCTTAGCAATAGGAATGTTTTTTCTGATCATCAGCATGACGTTGATTGGCTTTTCGAACTCTTTAATCACTTATACTTTCGCATCCATTATCTTTGGAATAGCAACCGGAATTTCCAGTCCTACACTATTTGCCTGGACAGCCGATTTATCTCATCCAGAGCGAAGAGGTGTCGGGGCAGGTACTATGTTTATTGCTCTTGAAGCGGGAATATGGTTTGGATCTACATCTACAATATTTACCTATAACAATCATTTATCCTCAGTACCCCGAGTATTTTCGGTAGGAACAATACTTGCTGCCTGTGCATTGGTGTATTTAATCTGGCATTTGCTGCGAAGAAAATCGCTAACGTGAAGTAATGTTGAATGCTGAATTAGACAAAAGACCACTTCACTCAAAGACATAAGAAAAAAGACTAGATATCAGTCTGAAAAATGACAAAGTAAATTGGATTTTTGTAACAGGAATCTGAATGTGTAATATTGGCGCTTGATTTAAAATTACTCAGTCTTAACCTTAACCTCATTACAATTAAGCATTCAACATTAAAAATTCCTATTTGTCTTCCACCATCGAATCATCTATCATCAGATCTTCGACTTGTTCTTCACCGTAATCCAAACGTTTGGCTTTGATAAACCGAGGGATGTAATATTTACTGGTCACAAAATTGTCAATCGTGACTCCTCTTGAAGTCGATGCATGAATAAATTTAATTACTCCTTCCGAAACTTCGATAACCATAGCTACATGTCCGACATTCGTGGAATTTGCATTTCGACCTTTGAAAAACATTAAATCACCGGGTCTTATTTCCGAGAGCATCACATTTTCTCCAAATTCAGCCAAACCATAACTGGAACGTGTCAATGACATTCCAAAATTTCCCATGATGTAATAAATGAAACCCGAACAATCAAACCCTGCGGGAGAAGTGCCTCCGTAGTGATATGGAGTTCCCAAAAAGTTTTTCGCAAAAGAAATGATGTTATCAACTTGTCCACCTGTAGTCATTGTACTCAACCGAATGGAATCGTCGTAAGAGATCACATTGATGAACTCTTCAACATCCATAGAATCAATAGGCTCAGTCGTTTGCGCCTTGCTTGAAAATCCCATCAAACAAAACCAACCGATAAAAAATATTACTTTGAATTTTACACCTTGCATTGCGATTGTAAAATTATAACTATTTTCGGGATATTAACCAATGAATATTGTGATAGAAATTTCTGAAAAACAGTTGACTAAGCTCTACTACACGATTGGTGAAGTAGCTGAAATGTTCAATGTAAACACTTCATTAATAAGATTTTGGGAGAAAGAATTCACCATCATCCAACCCAAGAAAAATAAAAAAGGGAATCGTTTGTTTACCGCCAAGGACATTATAAATTTTAACAAGATTTACAATTTGGTCAAAGAGCAAGGATTTACATTGGAAGGTGCAAAAAATGCATTGAAGAATAAAAATCACTTTGAAAGCGAAAATGAAGCGAGCAATACCCCAACATTGAAAGAGTCTTCTTCTATCAATCATGAGGAAATCATACAAAGTCTCGAGAAAGTCAAAAATAAATTGACGAAATTGAGAAAGTGATTTTTTTAGAGTCAAGACTTAAAGATTCAAGATATTAAGACTAAATTATTTTTAAGTCCAATAGACTTTCTTCAACGATTTACCTATTCTAAGTCTTTTTTCTTGTGTCTTTTAGTCTTACTTCTAATCTACTGAATTGCCAGCAAAAACATAAATGCTTCTCTTAATTCAGCTGCAGTAACGGTTTGATCAAAAATACAAGTCCCGATTTCTGTCAGAAGACAACATTTAATTTCTCCGTCAAAATTCTTTTTGTCGTTTTTCATCAACTCAATCATTTCAGGAATATCATCTTTCGAAAAATCAATCAATGGAAAAAT
>CAIUKX010000581.1 GCA_903899795.1 uncultured Flavobacteriales bacterium | reverse complement strand
GGTACTGTTTTTTCCTTTATGGATTTTCAAAAAATAGGCTTTGGACTAATTGATAAAAAATCCAAATCAAGTATTACAATCAATTTTTACAATGTTGATTCCTATTACAATGGATTTTTGAAAAAGGGGGAAATTTATCAAAATGCTGATGGAACAACAGATACGTTGAAGATGAACGGCGAATTGCGATCTACTACTGGAAATTCTTTTTCAAAAGGTATGGGTGCTGGGATAGATTTTGATTACCGGATTCCAATGGAGTGGGGGAATTTGAAAAAGGCAACGATTCAGATTATTGCAAAAAACATTGGTCTTGTGAATTTTCATTCTGGGTTGCAGACTTATAGTTTTGATTCTACATTTACATACGATGGTCTTAAAATAAAGCAATTGTACGGAGATAAAAGTATTTTCAAAGATAATTACTCATTGATGGATTTGTTACATATTCATAAATCAGTCCATTCAAAAACCATTTTTTTACCGGGTTATTTTCAGGTTGGGAAAATTGTGGAAGAGAACCGAAGCGGAAAGTGGCAATCCTTTTTTGGAATCCGATTATATCCTTCCATGTCTTATATTCCGATGATCTATGTTGGAGGACAATATACACCTGCTAAATGGTTGGAAATAGGTGCTCAGGGATCATACGGAGGTTTTTCAAATTTACGTTACGGATTGTATACCAATTTCAAAGTGAAATCTTTTGCTATCGGAATTGCGACACAAGATCTGTATGGTTTGGTGTCAAAAAATGGATATGGTCAATCACTATTACTTAGAGTCAGATGCAAAATTTAATCAAGTTAATCGCGGTATTGTTTTGCTTGTACCCATTGGTGGGGACAGCTCAGATTGAATTTTTTAAAAATTACACCAATAACGGTTATGATTTTGGCCAAGGTGTGGTTCAATTAGAGGATAGCAGCTACGTAATAACAGGTTCTTCAAGCAGTTTTCAGGATGGTGCTGCTCAAGCTTTTTTATTAAAAATTGACAGTTTAGGAAATCATGTCTGGGCACACGATTACGGTGGAATAGAAACCGATTGGGGAAGAAGAGTTTTATACAAAAAAAATGTAGGATTTTTTATAGCAGGATATACTAATTCGATGGGGAATGGAGGGTATGATGCGTACCTCATAAAAACGGACGAGCAGGGAACAAAACTTTGGGAGAAAACCTTCGGAAAAGAAGGTTGGGAGAAGATCAATGATGCAGTTATGTTGGCCGATACGAGTATTATTATGGTCGGGCAAACGGATTCGGGTACGTCTGGAAATGATGATATGTACATTGTTCGAACCGATCAAAATGGAGATACACTTTGGACAAAGCAAATTGGAACCTCAGGTGAAGATTTGTTAACCTCAATTCGTATATTGAGTGATACGAGTTGTTTGATTGCTGGACAGAAGTACATTGCTGATTCTTTATTGAATAAAGCATATATGATAGCGCTTAAAAACGACGGTACCATTTTATGGGAAAAATATTATGGCAATAATGGTACTTATTGTTTTAATGATATTTGTATCGTAGGTTCAGAAATTAATGCTGTAGGTCATCGTGAAGGTTTATATAGTGGTACAGATTATTATGTTGTGAAAATTTTGCCAGATGGTTCACAAAGCTATGAGTTTTGCTACAATACGCTGGATTATGATGCAGCTGATTTAGTTACATCATATGGTTCATCTGGGAAGTTATATATTGGTTATAGTTATGAAAATAGTACAACTTTTCCAGTTGGTAAGGATTTTTATATTGGACGTTTTCAAGGGAATTTAAACTTTGATAATTTTAGTTTCCCTCTTGCAAATGTTGGGGATGATATTGGTGGACAACTCATTTCTACCAGTGATGGAGGGGCAATTGTAGTAGGTTATAATACTTCTTTTGGTTCCGGAGGAAATAATGTTTTTGCAGCGAAAATCGGACCAAATGATTTGTATCCGCAAGGAAATCCAACCGTCAATACACTCGTTGGGTTGCATGAAATTTCAAACGAAAACACCAGTATTTATAAGGTGTATCCAAATCCGGTTTCTGATATGATTACGATTGAATTTCCTGAAAGCTTTTCTGGAAGGATCGAAATCCAAACGATGTTAGGTCAGGTTATTTGGTCTCAAAAACAAAATTTTGATTCAAAGATGCAAATTGATCTGAAACAATTTCAAAAAGGAAATTATTTTATTTCGATTACTAACGAGAAAGGTGAAAAGTGCACAAAACGAATTGTAGTGAATTAAAAACCTGAGTTCGATTCAGATTTTACAATCAGATTAAAATGATTTACCATTCAAAAGCATCTTCACTGAACCATTTATGCTGAACACGTATGGTTTGTTCAATGATATCTCTTACACAATGTCTACCACCATTGAAAGGAGATTGATAATGCGATATGTGTTTGATTTCAATGCAAGCGTCTTGTGGACAAGTAGCAACACCAACTGTTTTCATTACTTCATAATCCGGAATATCATCACCCATATAGACCACTTCTTCGTCCAAAAAGTTGTGTTTTTCCTTGAGTTCATTGTAGACGCTTAATTTATTGAAAGATGAAAGATGTACCTCATGAACCCCCAATTCAAGCAAGCGATTTTTAATGTCTTCAGATCTTCCACCTGTAATGACCAAAATGGTATATCCCATTTTTACAGCGTATTGCAGTGCATAACCATCTCTTGAGTTTAAAGTACGAGCCATTTCACCTTTGAAAACAATAATGTCGCCATTGGTGAGTACTCCATCAATATCGAAAATGAAAGTTGTTATTTTTTTAAGTTTTTCTTTATAGCTAATCATTCGTTATTTTTTTGAGAATAAGTATCGATAATACTTTCAGAAATAATTTGATAAATTTTTTGTGGATATCCGCTTAACATGTCTAAATGTTCCTCAAGGATAATTTTGTCATTTCTTCGTGCAGGACCTGTTTGATTGTCCTTTGGTGAAGCAGTCATATTTTTTTTAAATGTCTCTCTTAATAAGGGAGATAAGTGTTTTTTATCCAGATTTTGAGAGTCCAGATAGTTGAATGCGATATAAGTTAAATGATTGATGAAATTGTTGGAGAATACAGCTGCTAGATGTAATTTTTTCCTTACTTCGGAATTTGCAAACGAAACATTATTACTCAATTTTGAAGCTAGTTCATATAATTGATCTGCTAAAACTTGTTCTTTGGCTTCAATAAAAAAAGGAACATCGGATAAAGTTATTTCTTTCTCTTTTGAGAAAGTCTGAAGCGGATAGAAGACGCCAATATGGTTATGCGATGTAATTGTTCCTAATTCGAAGCTGCCAGATGTATAGGCAATATTCATGTCTTTCGGAATTGAATTAACTACAGTTGCGATCGACGAATCAGAAGTGCAGATGAGCACAAGATCACATGCAGGAATTTGGGTCAAATCTTTTATATGGACACATTGAATTTCCTCAGCTAATTGCTTTGCCGTCTGGTGATTTTTACTTGCAATTCCAAGAACAGTAATAAGTTTGGATAAGTTTCTGGCTAAGTGGGTAGCGACATTTCCCGCACCAATAATAACGACACTTTGAATCCTGTTTTGCATGCTCAAAGATACAATTTTGAATCATATAAGAAAATAGTGATAAATAAGAGAACAAATACTCAATAGATGAGAATTTATTGATAACTACAACTACACAACTTATCGATCTTAAACTATTTTCCTATACGATTCGGACTACGCTTTGATTAATTTCCGCGTAATTTTTTGATCGCCGATGGTCATGATGATGGTATAGACACCTTTTTTCACTTGTGAAATGTTAAAAATATATTCTCCATTTTCATGTGTGAAAGGAAGATCTATACGATTACCCAGGAGATCAAAAATTTCGAGATTATCAACTGTCTTGTTATTTGTGTTGATTTTAAATTCATCTTTTGCCGGACTCGGATAAACCGTAAAGTCAAATTCATCTTTATTGTTGACCGATTGAATTGGAGTATAGGTAAAAGCTCCATCGGTATCCACTTGTTTTATTCTGTAATAAGAAATTCCTTGCAGTGGCTTTTCATCGATGAGGTTATAGTCAATACGAGACGTACTGTTTCCATTTCCTTTTTTCAGACCAATTGTTTCCCATAATTGACCTTCACGGGAGCGTTCAATTGCGAAATGATCATTATTCGTTTCGGTTTGGGTTACCCATTCAATTTTCACTACTTTGTCATCTATCTTTGCTTCGTAAAAGGACATACCGACCGGTAGAGGTATAATTGCACAATTGGTTGTTGCTACGGCGATTGAAGATTGATCAATGTCAATAATTTGAACAACACTTGCGTAATTGGTAACTAAAAGAACATAAAATTGTCCGGTGGTTGTTGCGGCAACATCTGCCTGTTCTGTAGCTGAAGTTGAATAACTGCAGTCCAAAGGTGATGGATAACTACTGCATGCTGCCTTTGCATTTGTTAGGTTAGTATATGGTCCCCAAATTGCAAAATCTACATCTGAACCAGCTGTTATTGAAATAGAAAGCAGGCCTGGATTGGCTATTTCAAGGTAATACCAAGATGGATTCGGTTGTGTGATCAAACAACCGTAATTAGGTCCGGAAGCAGCTGTTGATCCATTTGCTTGAGCAGTAAAAACGGTTGGAGATCCTGAACAAATAGGATTCATGCTACTGCAGGTTACATTGGTCGGTGATGCTGGTGTTTTAAGTATGCAGACATCAAAAGTTGTAGTTTGTCCTGAGGTTGAAGTATAACTGTAGACTCTTAGGTAGTAAGTATTTCCAACAGTTAAACCAGTCAGACTACTTCCATTTGGATCACTGCAAAGAATTGCGGAACCTAAACTACCACAAGTTCCGCTGTAAACCGAATGGTATAAATCGGTTGTAGATCCTGCAACGTTTAATAAGTTGATTGACATATTGGAGTTAGTTGCTACAAATTTAAACCAAACGTCATCGTCAGCTGTACCCCCGCAACTTCCCATTGCAACCGCAGATGCAGACGCGTTTGCCACAGTTCCGGCGGTTGTGAGCGCACATGATGAGCCTGAATTGACCGTTACGGTAACAGCACCACTGCATTCGTCATTTACTGGCGGAGAAGTGATACAAAGATTATAAGTTGTTGTTTGACCAGAAGTGGATGTATACGAATATACTCTGATATAATACGTGTTACCAATTGTCAAACCAGTCAATGTGCTGGAGTTTGGATCGCTGCAAAGAATTGCTGTACCAAGACTTCCACAAGTTCCATTGTATACAATATGATACAAATCGGTTGTAGAGCCAGATACATTGTTGAAGTTGATGTAATGGGTTGTACTGGTTGCAACAAATTTATACCAAACGTCATCGTCAGCTGTACCGGAACAAACTCCAAGCGAATTACCGGATGCTGTTGCTCCTTCAATCGTTCCGCTTGTTTGAGAAGTACAGGTTGAACTGCTGTTGACAGTGACAGAGGTTGCTCCCGAACAGTTGTCATTGGAAGGAGGAGTTGTGATACAAACACCAAATGTTCCAGTTCCACTCGAATAAGACCAAAATCTCACATAATAAGTTGTGCCTGAAGTCAGGGTTGAAGTAGTGATTTGAGGCATTAATCCAACAACGTCATCACTGCATGATAGTTCTGAACCGCTAGCACATGTGGCAGATGAATACAAAGACATTCCCCCATCTGTAATTCCAAGAGCTTCCATAGTGATAGTTACGGTTCCATTAGTAGGAGCAACAAATTTGTACCAAACATCAGCAGCTCCAGGTGATGCACAGCTTGGTGTACCGAAATTGGCAGAATTACTTGAGTAGGTTGCTCCAACGGTTGTACCGGTTGTGTATGAACAATTAGAAGAAACAGTTAAAGTTGGTGCACTACAAGGGCTATCGGATTGTCCGTAAGTGATTGACGTTATGAATGCTAAGGTAAGTAGTAAGTAGCTGTTTGAGAATAGTTTAGTTCGTAGCATTAGTGTTTAGTGAGGATTTTTTCAATAGTTTAGATTTAATAAGGGTAAAGTTCAATATCAGTTAATGTCACTATTTCTCCCAAAAGTATCATACAATGAGCAGCTTGATAAACCAACTTGTCAGCTTCACTTAGAGCATCGAATTCGGAATGTTTCACGATTTTAACAAGTGGATGATTGGCAAGCCATATTTTTACCAAATCCTTTTGGTCAGATGACATTTCTGTATCATCGGAAGGTATTGATTCTGCACTTTTGGTATGAGAATTGTTTATATAAGAAGTCAAATCAGCATTTTCAATTTCAGAGTTGTAGATGATATAATTTCCTTTTAAAAGGTCAATTTCTTCTTCGGTAAAACTTGAGATTCTATCTTTAGAAATAAAGGCGACATTAGGATGTTGTTGTTGGAAGTGAAAGATGTCTTGCTCTTGAGCAGTTACAGTCATAGTAAAGCACAGCAATCCAATGCCTAAAAGTAGCTTTTTCATTTTTTTTGTCTAGCGTATAGTGTAATATAGCTGCAAAATAACACCTTTTTTATCGAAACCTAAAAGCGTTTAGTTTAAATTTTTACAAGGCAGTTGGATGTCTATTTTTTATCGGTTGAATCAAATAAATCGATTTAGTAAATGCCTTTATTTAACTATTTAATTGGTAAACGTCTAAAATTTAACGATTAAATTAGCGGTAATAAAACCAACTATTGGAATGC
>CAIUKX010000580.1 GCA_903899795.1 uncultured Flavobacteriales bacterium | reverse complement strand
TATCTTTGAATGCTACTAATCTATAATCTCCCGGATGTGTATCTTTTTTCATTTTGAATATTATTATATGCTTATCTCTGTGTTCCTACAAAATAGGGAGTGCAAATTTAAGCAAAGTTTTTTAATTATCACAAATTTATTGCAAATTAAAATAAAGTTTAACTGGTTTACGTTACTTTTGGAACAGTTTAATACTCAAATTTACGTGAAAAAATATCCTTTTGTCATTTTCCTCATCATCAGTTCTCTCGCTTTTTTCAATTCGGGATGCAAGAAAATAAACGGTTTATCAAAAGGAAACCTCTCTTTTTCAGCTGATACATTAGTATTTGATACGGTTTTCACAACAATCGGATCGACAACGAAACAATTTAAAATTTATAACAAAGCAAACAAAACAGTTTCTGTTGATGAAATCGAGTTGATGGGAGGAGTTAATTCTCCTTTCCGAATCAACCTTGATGGTAGCGCAGGGACTAGTTTCAGTAACCTGAAAATTGCAGGAGGAGACAGCCTTTTTGCCTTTATCGATGTGACACTTCAAGTGAACAACCAAACCAATCCTTTGGTTATTCAGGATTCGATTCGATTTCGAACCAATGGTGTAGATCAATACGTTCAGTTGGTTGTTTGGGGACAAGACATGTATTATCATTACTCTTATTTAGGCCCCGGAACTCCAGTTCTGGATTTAAACGAAGGAATCTGGCCCAATGATAAGCCTCATGTAATATATGGTGCTGCATTTGTCGATTCGGCTAAAGCATTAACTATTCAGGCCGGAACAAAAATTTACATGCACAAAGACGCACTCCTATATGTGTATAAAGGGACTTTGGATATTCAAGGGACTTTGAACAATGAGGTTACTATTCAGGGGGATCGACTCGAAGCTGATTACGATGATGTTTCCGGACAATATTATGGAGTTTACTTCGATCATGCCAAACCATCAACTATCAATTATGCTATCATCAAAAATGGGACAACAGGAATTCATTTGTACGATAACAATGATGCCAATCTCCCTACCGATTATACTTTAACAGTCACCAATACCAAGATTTTCAACCACGATAATAATGGAATTTTCATTTATACCGGCGCCAAAGTCAAGGCAGAAAATTGTGTGGTCAGTAAAAATGGTGCATTTGCATTATTAACTTTAGTAGGGGGAACTTTTGATTTCAATCATTGCGATTTGTTAGGCTACAATAGTCAATCGCAGAATCAAGCGGTTGGAGTTGTCAATCATTTTGTGGTCGATGGAGTAGAAAACCTAGGTTCCATCAATGGAAAAATCTATAACTCGGTCATCTGGGGAAGCCTTACTTCTGAAATTGGTTTTGACACAACAGTAATACCTGGAGTCAACTTACAATTTGACATCAAAAAATGCCTTATCAAAAAAGAAACTCCGGGAACTGATTCTTTTTATCACTCGATCACTTGGAACTCAGCCCCTCAATTTGATGATGTTTCACTGTACAAATACACTTTTCCAAATACCTCTCCCCTTTTCGGTACAGCTGACCCCGGTTTCCCAACCACCAGCGGATCAACGATTATGGGAACTGTAATTAACCCACCGAATATTGGGGCGTATTAATTTTTATATCATCATGTGTTATACTTCTTCCCGTTTTTCAAAACAATATACGACTGATTGAACAACTTGACTAAAACAGAAGAACCATAAATTGTATACTGCGAATCCGTTTGATTGGTGATTTCATAATTCACTCCTTTCACGAAAGCACTTACTCCTCCCATCACATTTCGATAAACAAAAACATCATTTTTCAGCGCATAATCCGGTGGTGTATAGTTACTGCAGACCTTGTTCTTTTTACCATCTCCATAGAGATAGATAAAACTGTTTTCACTCCAAACAACAATATCATCCTTTACTTCCCAAAATTTAGCAGAAAAATTACTCAACTGAGTTTTTTGTCCGCTTTCATAATGATTCAAATTCCCATTGAGATCTTCATAGACGACAAATCCCCTGCCAGCTTTGTATTTCCCCATATAAAAAGATTCAACATCCGTAAATTCACCTTTGTCAAATACGGCAAACGTTCGATTCGTCGGATCATTAAAAGCCATTATATCAGTACCTCCCTGAAATTGAATCGGTGTTCCATTCCAAACTCCAATATCATAAATTGTTCCATTCCAGAAAATCTTGTAGAAATTTCCGTTATCGCGAAACCCAACTATGTTTTCCCCTATGAAATCAGGCATATAGAGCGAATCTACAACCGTATACAAAGTGGTGATTTTCCCGTTCCAATAAACACTGACATTGTTATATCTCAAATCTTCGTATACAATAATACTGTCTCGTACCTCAAAATTTCGACTATTATAGGTTAAAGTTCTTTGCTGACCGGCATCCCACATATTTAGAGTTGTGCCAGAAATCTGCCATGCCATCAAGTGATCTGAAACACGGTAATCCAGATTAATTAAATTGGTAATATCTTTAGGAGTTGTGCCATCATATAATCTCAAATTCCCCTTATTATCCAGATAAGATACAAATTCATCTCCCGCTTTAAACTCAATAATTTTTTGAAATTCAACCATTTTAAAAGTCTCGTCCGAAAAACTTCTGAAATAGTTATTGAAATCAACAAAAGGGATCACTTTTTGAGAAAAACTCACCAAAGGAACCAAGGCTAAAATAAATAGGATCTGTCTCATATATCAAAAGTAATCAAAATTCGAACCGAAAATAGCACTCGTGAAAAATTATACAATTCAGTTAATTTCTTATCATATCCGGTTAATTGTTTCGTCCAACATCAAAAAAAGCCTTTTATAACTTTTAAAATCTATTTCTCGGATTTCTATATAAATTTACCGCTCAAAAAAATAGTTTGTTAATGAAAAAAACAATTATCGCTGGTCTATTGAGTTTTACAGCTCTTACAGCCTTCTCTCAGAAGAAAATTGAATACATCGAGTATGATTTACCGAATGGTATTCACGTAATTTTACACGAAGAACATGCAACTCCTATTGTTGCAGTCTCAGTCCTGTATCACGTCGGATCGAAAAATGAAAAACCGGATAGAACTGGTTTCGCTCACTTTTTTGAGCACTTATTATTCGAAGGATCCACAAATATCAAACGTGGTGAATACAGTGAATTAGTAGAAAAAAATGGTGGTGCATTGAATGCGAATACTTCCACTGACAGAACTTACTATTATGAAATCCTTCCTTCCAATCAATTGGAGTTAGGAATGTGGTTGGAAAGTGAGCGTCTCTTGCATGCTAAAGTAGATAACACAGGAATTGAAACACAACGTCAAGTTGTAAAAGAAGAAAAAAGACAACGCATCGACAATCAACCGTATGCTACTTTCATCGGTGAAATTTTCAAAAGAATGTTCACCGTTCACCCATACAACTGGCAGCCGATCGGAAGCATGGAGCATTTGGATGCAGCACAGGAAAAAGACTACGTAGATTTTTACAGAACATTTTATGTACCTGCTAACTCAACGCTTTCTATCGCTGGTGATATCAATATTGAACAAACCAAAAAATGGATCGAAAAGTACTTTGCTACAATTCCAAAAGGTCAAGCTATCAATTTGTACCGAGATTTTGAAATCATGACCAATGAAGCATTTTTAGCTCAGTACGGTGTTGATAAATCAAAATTTGATGCGAAAGATTTTTTGAATTCAAAAGATCCTCAAGCGAAAAAATTGATCGCTACTTATTTGGCGAAACCAACTATTATCCCACGTCCAGCTAAACCAACAGAAAAAACGACTAAAGTAATCAAAGACGTTATTTATGATAACATCCAGTTACCGGCCTTGTTTATGGCTTATCGTTTGCCTGAACAAACTCATCCGGATTTCCCTGCTTTAGAAATGTTGAATGAAATTCTTTCAGGTGGTTCAAGTTCACGTATCAACAAAGAAATCGTTGAGAAAAAACAAATGGCGATGCAAGCTTTTACGTTCGCTTATGGATTAGAAGATGCTGGTGTAGGAATTTTTGCAGGAATCGGAACAGCTAATGTAAATTTGGATTCACTTCAAATGGAGTTTGATGCTCAAATTGATTTGATTAAAAAAGAGTTGATTTCACAAGAAGAATTTGAAAAAATCAGAAACCAGTTCGAAAATCAATTCGTTTCTTCCAACGCTTCAATTGCTGGTATTTGTGAAAATCTGGCAGACAATTATGTTTACTACAAAAACACTAACCGTGTAAACAACCAATTGGAAAGCTACATGAAAGTTACCCGTGAAGATATTCAACGTGTTGCAAAACTATACTTGACGCAAGATGCAAGAATCATTCTTCACTATTTACCGAAAGCAGCTAATTAAATAAAATAACGTATTACGATGAAAAAATTTATCATATCATTCGCATTCCTAGTACCAGGTATTTTATTTGGTCAGGCAATCGACCGTTCGATCGTTCCTCCAGCAGGAAAGGCGCCGGAAATCAACATTAAAGATTCTGAAGTATTCACAACAGATAACGGAATCACTGTCATTCTTTCTGAAAATCACAAGTTACCACGCGTTTCTTTCCGTTTGGTTATGGGAGCTGATCCTATGACAGAAGGACCAAAAGCAGGACTTGCAAATATCGCTGGAGAATTGATTTTATCAGGAACAACCAAAAGAACAAAAGATCAGTTAGACAATGAAAAAGATTACATTGGAGCAAATTTAAATGCTGACAAATCTTCAATTTCTTTGTCTTGTTTGAGTAAACACATGGACAAAGGATTGGATTTAATGTCCGACGTGATGATGAATGCAAGTTTTCCTCAATCAGAATTTGATCGTGTAAAAAAACAAAGTTCATCTGCTTTGTTATCTGCGAAATCAGATCCTGAAACAATGGCTAACAATGCTGAAATGAAAGCGAATTTCCCGAAAGGACATCCATACAGCGAAGTCATGACGGAATCAACTTTAAATAACATTACCATCAGTGACGTAAAGACTTTCTATAAAATGATGTTCACACCGGATGGAAGTTACCTTGTTATCGTTGGAGACATCACGAAGGATCAAGCAAAAGCAATGGTTACTAAGTATTTTGCAAGCTGGAAAGGTGGTAAAAAATATGTACAGCCTATTGGTGAACCAATTCACAACAAAGGAAACCGTGTTATTTTCGTAAAAAAACCGGGAGCTGTTCAATCTGTAGTAAGTGTTTCTTTTCCTGTAAATATGAAGCCAGGTGATATGAAACAAATTCCAACAACAGTAATGAATGGAATTCTTGGTGGTGGTGGTTTCGGAACACGTTTAATGGCTAATCTTCGTGAAAGTAAAGCGTATACTTACGGATGTTATTCTACCTTGAATATTACTGAAGACGGAAGCTGGGTATCTGCGTCCGGAAATTTCAGAAACGATGTTACTGATAGTGCTATCACTCAGATTCTTTACGAATTAGACAATATCACCAACGGATATGTAAAAGATGATGAGCTGAACTTGACAAAAATGACGATGAACGGAAGTTTTTCTCGTTCATTAGAGAGCCCACAAACCATTGCCCGTTTTGCTTTGAACATCATCAAGAACAATTTGAGTAAAGATTACTACCAAACTTATTTGAAACGTTTGGAAGCAGTTACCAAAGAAGATGTTTTGACAATGGCTCAAACCTATTACACTTCGAAAAACTGTAACATTGTTGTTGTAGGAAATGATGAAATTCTTTCGAAATTGAAAAAATTCGATACAGACGGAGTCATTGAAATCCTAGATGCTTACGGAGAAGAAGTGAAAGAAATGAAGAAAGCTGATATCACCAAAGAGCAATTGATGGAGAAATATATTTT
>CAIUKX010000579.1 GCA_903899795.1 uncultured Flavobacteriales bacterium | reverse complement strand
TCCGTACGAAAAAATATAGATCAAAAAAATTAATCAATCAGAAGATCTCTCCAGGATTTCGGCCGCAAAGCTGCGAGCCATTTGAACCCTACAATGAATTGCTCGGTTTTACTGATTTTATCCATGGGATAAAAAACGCCATCCGGTTTTTCAATGTACGTAATCCCTTTTATTTCATTGCTATCTATGGCAATCCTTAAATCACTTGCGAAAATCCGATTCATTCCCAATCGTTTGACAACAACAGCAGTATCTGTTTTTTCAGTATTTTCAGGGAAAAAGACGGTTCGGGCATTTCCTTTTACATCCGTACGATAAATGTCATTATTTGCAAAGAAAGCGTTGATGTTCTTCCCTCCTATCTGGTTGTAATATTTACCGGAATCTACTTCCATTAAAACTGTTGAATTGCCAATTAAGTTAACTTTATCCATTACAGTGTCTCCCACAAAAAATACTTCCATAAAATCACCTTTCAATTCCGATTTGGTTTTTGCCCAGATAATCGGATCGTGGTATAATTCCATTTTTCCTCTTTCCTTGTCATAAACAATAGAATCACATACAGCCTGTAATTCTCCGCGAAACACTTTTACATGGTGATATCCTTCCATATAGCCGGCATTTCCCAGCGAATCTTTTACACTGAATAATGTGTCCGCATGAATAAATAAAGTGTCTTTCCCGTCAATTTTGGAGACCAGTGCTTTACCAGTCACATACGAGTTACCTAGCTTTTCAGACGAAAAAGCATATTCTCCTCGGAACTCCATTTTCTGTGTCGTATCTTTGAAAAAGACATTTCCCTTCCCAATTGAAATTCCTTTTTTTGCGTATGAATATAGGTAATCACCCATCATTACCTGAGACTGTTTTGTAATTTTCGCACGTTTTTGAAGAGTAGCTTCTTCGGTTTCGGTATTGTACCAACCACTTTCACAATAAATTTTGGTGACCTCTTTCACATCTTTCGGAGTCGTCGTAATATTTGTTGGTCCGTAAAAGTATGCCGTACTTTTTTGATATTGGTATCTCAAAGTATCTGTAGTCATACGTAAATCAGGACTTCGATAATTGACCTTACCACTGAAGAACATGTTTTTCGATTCTGTGTACATATATCCCACCCGACTGGTCAACACCTGATTATTGACAATGCTTTCAACCTTTCCTCCATGGCGATAAATTCCTACGGATTTGTTAGCATCATATTCCAATGTATCTGTGGTTAATTTAAATTCCAAATCACGTACTCTGACGTTTCCCCAAAGCTTTGCACGTTTGGTTTTACCATTGTAATAAAGAGAATCACAGTACAAATTCAGGTCTTGCTTCGTGATATGCACATTTCCATAAGCTGTTACTTCCTGTGATTTATCGCGGTAATGAGCAGAATCACAGTACATCGTATTTCCTTGGTAAATAAAATTAATATGCCCGTTCAACCTATGAATTCCTGTTTTTTCGTTGTACTCGAATTTATCAGCACCCGGTAAAAGTTCAAGAACATTTCCTTGAGCAATAGCCTGGCATTTAAGCAAAAAAATTGCGCCTAAAGTAAGCGCAATTTTCTGTATGTAAATTCGAGTTTTCAATTATCGAGTGTGTAGTGTTTGTGTTCTGTCCGGACCTACCGATACAACACTGATCGGAACACCGAGCATTTTTTCTAAATAAACAACATAGTCCTTCAATTCTTTCGGTGCATCGTTATAAGACGTCAATTTTGTTAAATTACAATTCCATCCTTTCACATCTTCAAATACCGGAGTGATTTCTGCATCGATAATATCAAAAGGGAAGTAATCCATTTTTTCACCGTTGATGATGTAATGTGTACAAACACGAATGGTTTCGAAGCTGTCCAATACATCTGATTTCATCATTGAAAGCTCTGTCGCACCATTGATCATGATCGCATATTTCAATGCTGGAATATCGATCCATCCACAACGACGAGCACGTCCTGTAGTAGCACCAAATTCGTGACCTTCTTTACGAATCAATTCACCCACTTCGTTATCCAATTCTGTAGGGAAAGGTCCACTTCCGACACGTGTACAATAAGCTTTAAAAATTCCAATTACCCTCCCGATCTTATTCGGTGCAACACCCAAACCAGTACAAG
>CAIUKX010000578.1 GCA_903899795.1 uncultured Flavobacteriales bacterium | reverse complement strand
TAACATGGAGCTCCAATTGGATCGTAAAATTGCAAACCGTCGTATCTTCCCAGCTATTGATCTTATTGCTTCAAGTACACGAAGAGATGATTTACTGCTTGGAAAAGATGTTCTGCAGCGTATCTGGGTATTGCGTAAATTCATTTCCGACATGAACCCTGTTGAAGCGATGGAATTCCTGAAAACAAATATGGAAAATTCTATCTCAAACGAAGAGTTTTTAGTTTCAATGAACAGATAGAAAATGTTGAATTTTTAATGTTGAATGTTGGATTATTGTCATTTTGAATCAATAATTCAACATTAAGCATTAAACATTAATAATCAATTATGCGGATTACAGTTAAAGTCGGAATACTCTTTGCTATAGGGTGGATTCTATTGAAATTAAGTTTATTTGGAATGGGGATTTCTTCCGAAACTTCATTGGTTCCTTCGATTTTAATCAATATGTTTTTCTTGATTTCATCTGTAACAGTAGGGCTTTATCTTCAAAAAAGAAATGAAGCCGATTCCGGAAATGCCTTAAACGACATCAAAAACGGAATGTCTGCCGGAATTCCTTACGCTATTATCATCAGCATTTTTCTTTATGTCTATTATGCGAAAGTTGATCCTTCTTATATTCAATCCAAGATTACTGATAAAGAAGTTGAGTTGAATAAGCTTTTAAGTGATCCTGCTACTTTAAAAAAAGTCAAAGAATCGAATGCTGATTACGAAGTAATGACCGTTTCCCAGATCAGAAAAAAAGAAATTGAAAACGATAAAAGCGTCTATAGCGCAAGTTCAACGGCCATATTTTCATTATTAGCCATGACGATGTATACAACTTTCAATAGCATCATAATCACAGTGATCATGCGAAAGATTGTTTTTAGAAGAAAATCATAAAAGATTATTTCTCGTGAAGCAATTCTTCTCCCAATGCTTCGTAATTGATTCCATCAAACGTTCCGGAAGACATCATCAACAAGACTGAATTATTCCATTTATGGGAATGAATGTAATCTAATACTTCGGAGGTTTCTGTCATTACTTTAACATCTCCTCCAAACGCTTCTTTCACCATCTCTTTTGTAATCGGTTCCAATTTTTTGTGATGAACAACTTCGTGATTGAAATACACAACCGCTTCATCTGCCTTTTCCATGGCATCTTTGTAGTGGGGCAAGAACTCCTTTTTCAAAGAAGAAAATGTGTGTAATTCCATACAAGCAATCACCTTGCGTTCCGCAAATTGTTCTTTGACAGCTTTAGTCGTTGCTTTCAACTTTGAAGGCGAATGAGCAAAGTCTTTAAACATGGTAAATGTATCGTTTTCAACTACTTTCTGCAAACGTTTGCCTGCGCCTGTAAAACTGGAAATCGCTTCGAAAAACGCATGCGGATCTATCCCCATTGCCTCTCCAACCCGCATCGCACCCATTAAATTTTGTAGATTGTGTCCGCCGAAAATTTGTAATTCATACGATTTACCTTCAAAATGCAATCGCGTTCCAGCCGGAGTTACATCATACAATGGAGTTTCATAAGCAATCGTCCGAATGGTTGAAGCATATTTCTCTCCTAATTTTCGAACTTCCTCATCTTCTTTGTTGTAAATCAGTGTTCCACCTTTTTCAATTTTCTGACAAAAAATATCGAACTGATCTACATAATTTTCGAACGTCGGGAAAACATTGATATGATCCCAAGCAATACCGCTTATGATAGCAATATCAGGATGATATAAGTGAAATTTGGGACGTCGATCAATCGGTGAACTCAAGTATTCATCACCTTCCAATAGCATTATCGGAGCATCTTCCGACAATTTAACCATACAATCGTAGCCTTCCAATTGAGCTCCAACCATATAATCTACATTCATCTTCAATTCGTTTACAACGTGCAGTAACATGGAAGTAATCGTTGTTTTTCCATGACTCCCTCCAATCACTACGCGAGTTTTATCTTTACTTTGTTCGTAGAGATACTCCGGGTATGAAAAAATAGGAATGTTCAATGCTTTCGCTTTCAACAATTCGGGATTATCTTCACGGGCATGCATACCAAGTATCACAGCATCCAATTGACTGGTAATCAAATCCGGATTCCAGCCAATTATAGAAGGCAAAATTCCCTGTTTATCTAATCGTGTTTTTGAAGGTTCAAAAATCTCGTCATCCGAACCTGTGACATTGATTCCTTTTCTGCTTAATGCTATTGCCAGATTGTGCATAGCACTTCCTCCGATTGCAATGAAATGTACATTCATTAAATTCTATTTTCTTACAAAATTTCTTAATAGTGCTTCACTAAATTCGGACCTTGTGTTTCCTTTTGCCAAACACGTTCTGTTGTAGGACTTCCATTTTTAGAAAAAGTAATTGAATTGGAAGTTTGTGTTTTCACATAAACATCTCCTTTACCACCCACAACTACAATTCGCCGCGTGATAATTGCTTTCATCAAACCGTTCTCATCATTTTGAGTAAACGATTCCTGTGTAACACCTTCCGGATACTTCGCTCCTAATCCATTCGCTATAACCGGTTTTTCAACTGTAACAGTATTCTGTTTATCATGGATTGCTTGCTGAGCTCCTTGGTGTTTTTCAACTTGACTTTCTGCTGTTTCAGCTAAATTATCTTCAATCGAGTTGGTTATATTAGTCAGATTCGCATCGTTTTCTATCAACTTATCGGTCGATGTTTGCGTATCATCCGTCACTTTTTTCGATTTATCAGTAATCGTCCTTTGAGATGCCAAATATTTCACCATCTCATCGTTGTACTGATCAACAGAATGGTCGCTCAAATCTTTGTGTGCTTGCTGTAAAACCTGATTGGAAGCAATTTGTTGGTTATCATTTGATTTTTGTTCTTCAGCCAACTTCTTATTCAAAGCAACCATTTCAGCCGTTACTACTTTTCCTTCTTGATTATCTTTCTCGATATCCGCATTTTCGCTTTCTCTAACATCATGTTTGATTTTCTCCAAATCATTTCCTGTTTCAGCAGCATTTTGAAGGTCTAGGTCAATTTTATCACCCATTTTCTTTTCAGCCTGATCGATTGCTATTTTTGAATCCAAATTAGATTTGTTCTCAGTATCGTTCATGCTTTTGTCTTTTTCAACAGCTTTTTCGACAATTTCATCAATTCGTTCTTCAACTTCAATACGGGATTCAGTATCATCCACTTGTTTTGAAACAATTTTGTTTTCGATCGTACGAATTCCCTCCACCCTATCCTGACTGGCATCATCGTATTTTTTCACCTCAGCAGTTTGATCAACGGCTAATTGTGTATCGTGTTTTCTTAAGATATCTGTATTATTGGCATACACGCCTTCTTTTTCAATGTAAACATCACTGTTTTCACCTTTTACCAAACTCATTTTCTCCTGAGCACTCAAGTGATCTGAATTTTCTAAACTTTCAGAAGCAGTGTTACGGTCATTTTGTTCTTTAATAACCTTTTTCTCTAATTCTATAACATCGTTATGTTTCCCATCATTTGCAATCAGTTCTTCTTCAATCCCAGTTTTTATTTCATGGATATCTGCTGTTAACTGAAGTTGTTCTCCATGCTTTTGATCACCCAACTCTCCTTCTCTATCATTTACACCCGTAATTTCTGTTTTTAGATTTTTATTCTTGAGATTTTCACGCTCAATTTCAGCTCTTTTCAAAGCATCTTCCGGAGTAACCTGAGTATCTGTATATGGAACTCCCAAAGGATCTAAATTTAATGTTTCAACTGCTACATTTGTTTTTACAACCTCCTTGGTTGGATTCAATAACTTTTCAATTTCATCCAGTTTAGCTTTTGGATAAGGATCGTTTGCTCTTATTTTTAAAGCTCTTTCATAGTATTCTTTCGCCTTTAGATAATCCTTTTCGGTGAATTTTTTATCCGCAGCCGAAAGTAATTTTTTGTACTCCGCAGAACCTTCTTTCTCGCCTTTTTCCTTTTCTAAACGATCACATTCTGACACCTGCTTTACAACACGTTGATCATCACTTTTTATAATTAAAGCCTTCTCATAGATTGCTTTTGCATCCAAATATTTTTCTTGTTTGAACAATCTATCCGCATCTGCAACCAATTTATCAAAGTTCTTTTGTGTCTCAGAATTTTTACTTTCAGCATTTTTAAGATCATCTAAAATTTGCTGAATTTCCGAAATTTTCCCTTGAGCCTGACTATCACCTGATTTTACTGAAAGTGCATTTTGATAATCAGTCAACGCCTGCTGGTATTTTTTATCAGACATATTCTTTGCTCCACTCGCCATATACCCATCGTATAACTTTGCTTTTTGAGTTTCAGCCTGAGTTTGGTTAGCAGCATCTTTTTTCAATTTTTCCAATTCGGAAATTTTTGATTTCGGTAAAGCTTCTGTTGTTTTTTTAGCCAATGCTTCCTTGTATTTGGCTATTGCACCATCATAATTTTTGGAAGACTCTAGCGTGGAGGCATCACTCATGATTCGATTATACTCCTCATCCGCTGCATTTTTAGCTTGATCAGCCTTTAGAAGATCATCAATCTCTTTCAATTTCAAAGTAATTGCCGCATCAGGTTTCATGTCAACAGCTTGCTGCAATTTGATTTTCGCTTCATTGTATTTCTTAGCTGTAGCCAAAGCCATCCCATCCTTTTTCAAAGTCTCAAATTGCGCATCTTTCTCAGCTTGTCCTTTTGCAGCATCTAATTTTGCATTAACTTCCTTCAATTTCGCAGTCGCCACAGTATTAGAAGGCTCCAAATTCAGAACTTCTTCGAATTTCGCTTTTGCACCCGGAAGATCATTTTTCGTAAATGATGTAGATCCATCCGCTAGTAACTTATCAATTTTTGCTTTTTTATCCGCTTCTCCTTTTTGTTTAGCAATCAATGCATCAACATCAGAAATTTTCTGTTTCGGAAGCGGACTTGTAGGATCCAAAGCCTGTGCTTCGGTATATTTTGCTTTGGCTTCCGTATATTTCTTAGATTTAACCAAATTATCTGCCATTGCCATAGCAGCATTAAACTTTTCTGTTTTTTCTTTATTTGCAGATTCCTTGTCTAGTTCCGCATCAATATCTTTGATTTTTTGAGAAACAGCTGCATCCGCTTTTATTGCCAATGCCTGATTTAATTTTGTTTTAGCTTCAGTCCATTTTTTAGAACCCGCTAAAGCCATTCCATCCGTTTTCAATTTTTCAAACTCAGCATCTTTAGCCGCCTGTGCTTTTTGGTCGTCAATAATCTTGTTGATTTTCGCGATCTCACCTTTGGCATATGCATCATCTTTCTTTTTTAATGCCTCGTTGTATTTCGCGATCGATTCAGTATATTTCTTTTGATCTCGTAAATTATCAGCAGCAGTTATCAGATTTTTAAATTCACTGTCTGCTTGCTGAGAAGCCAACTGTTCTGTTTTCTGCGCTTTGATCAATTTATCCAGCTCATCAATTTTTGCAATCGGAAGAGGTTCTTTCGGTTTAACAGTACTAGCTTCTTCGTACTTGGCTAGCGCTTCTTCATATTTTTTTTGTCCTTGTAGGGTTTCTCCAGCTTTAATCGCAGCTTGGTATTTTGCTTCATCTTCCGCAGATTTATTTCCTGCCGCTGCTAATGCATCTTCAATTTTTTTCTTGGTTTTAGCACTTGCATCTTTGTCGAAATTCAACATCATCTTGGTTTCATCCCAAAAGAAGGAAGCCACAGGTTCATTGTTCAAAAAGGAAAAATCTGAACCAGGTCGTTCACCGAACATATCCATATCCAATGTCGGAAGTGGAAATTCAGAGCCTGCAGGAACATCTTCCAAATTAACTTTTCCAGTATTGACAGCCACTTTTTTTGATACCAATCCAGCTTTCGAATAAACAATATTGTAGTTTCCATTATAGGGACCGTCAGCTTTCAAATCATATTTCCCGTTGGATGAAGTAACAGCCGAAGCAATTACTTTACCATTACTCACAAAAGAAACGGTCACACCACCTTCAGCCTTTTTCGTATCGCTATTGGTAATTTTACCACTTACACGATACGTGAAATTCTGAGAAAATCCCAAAAAACAGGTTAATAATGTTCCGATTAATAAAAATATCTTCATACCATTAATTTTAAACGATAATCTGTACAGCTAGTTACAGATTTGGTTTAATTTTGATTAAAACTTTTTTACTGAAGTTCTATAATTTACAAATATCGTTAAAAAACTTCACATAACAATTATTATAAGATGCTAAAAATTAATCAATTAAGCTACTGGGAACGAGATACTTATCTAAATAATATTGATTTCTTAATCATTGGGGCAGGAATCGTTGGTTACAGTTCTGCTCTGGAAATAAAAAACAAATATCCGGATGCAAATGTTGTTTTAATTGAAAGGGGTTATCTTCCTACGGGTGCGAGTAGCAAAAACGCTGGCTTCGCTTGTTTTGGTTCTGCAACTGAATTAGTCGATGATTTATCGCATATTCCAGAGGAAGATGTCTGGAAAACGTTAGAAATGCGATGGAAAGGTTTACAGAATCTAAAACAAATTATCGGAGAAAATAATCTTGAAATTCAAACCAACGGATCCTGGGATTTGATTACCAAAAATGAAAAGAGCAATCATTCCAATACGCTTGAAAAATTAGAGTATCTGAACCAAAAAATTGAAGTTATCACTGGTGAAACAAAGGTATACGGTATCGATGATCAAGTCAGCAAAAAATTTGGTTTTGAAAATGTAATTACAAGTTTTTACAATCGACTGGAAGGACAAATCAATACAGGAAAAACGATTCACACTTTTCATCAAATTGCTATCAAAAAAGGTATAAAATGCTTGTTCGGCATTGAAATTTTATCCATAGAAGGACAAGAAAATGGAACATTGATAAATACGAGTATCGGTGAATTAAAAGCTGCAAAAGTTGCTATTTGTACAAACGGTTTCGCGAAACAATTTCTTCCTAATGAAGATGTCCAACCTGCTCGTGCCCAAGTCATCGTTACTCAACCGATAGAAAACCTTCAATTAAAAGGAACTTTCCATTATCAGCAAGGATATTACTACTTCCGGAATATTGGAAACAGAATTCTGTTGGGTGGTGGACGAAATTTAGATTTTACAGGAGAAACCACCACTTCTTTTGATCAGACAGAACAAATTCAAGTAGCATTGAGAAATTTACTCTCAACTGTCATTCTTCCGCGCCAAAAAATTGAAATTGAATACCAATGGTCCGGAATTATGGGAGTTGGTAAAACAAAAAAACCCATCATCCAAAAAATTCATCCCCATATTTGTGTGGGTGTACGCATGGGAGGAATGGGTGTTGCAATTGGCTCGCTCGTTGGTAAAGAGGTAGCTGACTTATTATAATCCAATCAAAATTAATGTTAATATTTTCACAAATCACAACTGAGATGACCGAATAAAGGTTATTCCGTTTAAAACTGAAAATATTTCTCTATTTTTGGGAAACAAAATTTTAAAGATGAAAGACGTTGCATTAGTTAATAAGCACATTGCTTTAGGAGCAAAGATGGTTCCATTTGCGGGTTATAACATGCCTGTTCAATACGAAGGAGTAAACATTGAACATGAAACAGTTCGGAATGCTGTTGGTGTTTTTGATGTTTCGCACATGGGTGAGTTTGTATTACGAGGACCAAATGC